>NZ_JBEZJZ010000048.1:0-58062 GCF_040651455.1 Streptomyces sp. NPDC048483 | reverse complement strand
TCTTGATGTCGGCCGCCACCCCGGCCGCGGCGCGGGCGCTGAGGAGCGAGCCCAGTACGGCGATGCCCAGTGCGGTGCCCGTCTGGCGGGCGGCGTTGACCGTGGCGGCGGCTGCGCCGGAGCGTTCGCGGGGCACGGTGGACAGGGCGGCGGCGTTGGTCGGGGCGATGGCCAGGCCCATTCCCGCGCCGAGGCCGAGGAAAAGCGCGCCCACCACTGCGTACGGGGTTGTCGGGCTCAGGCAGAGGAGGCCGAGCAGGCCGCCACCGGTCAGGCCGTAGCCGCAGGTCATGACGGTGCGCGGGCCGAATCGGGCGGTCAGCCGGCCGGCCTGGGCGGAGCCGAGCGCGATGGCGAGGGAGTAGGGGAGGAACTTGACGCCGGTCATGGCCGCGGAGGTGTCCTGGACCTGTTGGAGGTAGAGGGACAGGAGGTAGAAGGTGCCGTACGCGCCGAAGCCGAGGACGAAGGAAGCGATGACGGAGACGGTGAAGCGGCGGTCGGTGAAGAGGGAGGTGGGGAGCATCGCGCGGTCGGTGCGGCGTTCCACCGCCACGAATGCGGCGAGGACGACGACGGCCGCGGCGAGCAGGCTGAGGATGAGCGGGTCGTCCCAGCCGCGGCGCCCCGCCTCGATGGTGGCGAAGGTGAACGCGGCCGGCCACACGACGCCGAGGATCTGGCCCAGCGGGTCGGCGGCGGCGTGCCGGGGATCGGCGGACTCCCGGATGCCCTTGGCACCCGCCACCAGCGCTGTCAGGCCGAGCGGGACATTGATCAGGAAGATGTAGGGCCAGCCGGCGGTCTCGGTGAGCAGCCCTCCCAACAGCGGGCCCAGCACGACGGCCAGCGCGCTCACCGCGCCCCACCGGCCGATCATCCGCGCCCGTCGGGCCGGGTCGGGAAAGCCCTGGGCGAGCAACGACAGCGCCCCCGGAGCCAGCGTGGCGGCGCCGATGCCCTGGAGGAGGCGACCGGCGATCAGAGTCCGGCTGTCGGGGGCCAGCGCGCAGAGCGCGGAACTGGCGGTGAAGACGGCGAGGCCGGTCAGGAATGCCTTCTTCCGCCCGAAGCGGTCGCCCAGTGCGCCGCCGGTGAGCATGAACGCCGACAGGCACAGGACATAGCCGTCGACGACCCATTGGACGGCCATGAGCTGGGCGTGCAGGTCGGTCTGTATCGCGGGGAGCGCGACATTGACCACGCTCATGTCCAGCAGGGCCATGAAGGTGCCGAGGAAGACAGCGGCGAGGAGGCCGCGACCGGGCTCGGTGGTGGTGCGTTGCGAGGTGGTGCGCTGAGGGGACACTGCCTGCTCCTGGGGCCGTCTGCTTTCGGGGCACCCACGCTGCCGCCTCAACCCGGGTTGAGGTCAAATAGCGGACATGGAACAGGAGTTGCTGTCGATCGGAAGCGTCGCGGAGCGTTTCGGTGTACCGGTCTCGACGCTGCATTACTGGGAACGGCGGGGCATCGTCCTGCCGACGGAACGCCGTAACGGGCGACGGCACTACGGGCCCCGGGAGGTGCACCGGATAGCGCTGGTCCTCACCTGGCAGGACACCGGGCTGATGAGCCTGGACGAGATCGCCGCCGTACTCGTGGGACGTACCGCCGATGAGGACTGGCGGGACGCTGTCGCCCGCCGCATCGACGAAATCGACGCGCAGGCCGCGAAGTTGGCCGTGGCCAGGGAGTATCTGGCGCACATGCTGCGCTGCCCGCGCGACAATCCGGCCCGCGACTGCCCAGAGCTGCGGGGCGAGGTGGAGCGGCGGCAGGCAGCGCCATGATGCCCAGGCCGCCGCCCGCCCCTCAGGCCTCAGGTCGCAGCCCTCAGTCCTCCCCCTCCAGCTCCCCCTCCGTCTCCAGGAACGCCTCCCGCAGCGCGGCCAGCGTTTCCGCGTCCGGCTTTTCCCACATGCCGCGGGATTCGGCTTCCAGGAGGCGTTCGGCGATGCCGTGCAGGGCCCAGGGGTTGGCGTCCTGGAGGAAGGCGCGGTTGTCGGGGTCGAGGACGTAGGTCTGGGCGAGCTTGTCGTACATCCAGTCGGCGACGACGCCGGTGGTGGCGTCATAGCCGAAGAGGTAGTCGACGGTGGCGGCCAGTTCGAAGGCGCCCTTGTAACCGTGGCGGCGCATCGCCTCGATCCAGCGGGGGTTGACCACTCGGGCGCGGAAGACGCGGGAGGTCTCCTCGACGAGGGAGCGCGTACGGACGGTCTCCGGGCGGGTGGAGTCGCCGATGTAGGCCTCAGGGGCCTTGCCGCCGCGCAGGGCCTTCACCGTGGCGACCATGCCTCCGTGGTACTGGAAGTAGTCGTCGGAGTCGGCGATGTCGTGTTCGCGGGTGTCGGTGTTCTTGGCCGCGACCGCGATGCGCTTGTAGGCGGTTTCCATGTCGTCGCGGGCCGGGCGGCCCTCGAGACCGCGGCCGTACGCATAGCCGCCCCAGACGGTGTAGACCTCGGCGAGGTCCGCGTCGGTACGCCAGTCGCGGGAGTCGATCAGCTGGAGCAGGCCCGCGCCGTACGTTCCCGGACGCGAGCCGAAGATACGGGTGGTGGCGCGGCGTTCGTCGCCGTGGGCGGCGAGGTCGGCCTGGGCGTGGGCCCGGATGAAGTTGTCGGCGGCGGGCTCGTCCAGCCCCGCGGCCAGCCGCACCGCGTCGTCCAGGAGGCCGATGACGTGCGGGAAGGCATCGCGGAAGAAGCCGGAGATGCGCAGGGTGACGTCGATACGGGGGCGGCCCAGCTCGGCGAGCGGGATCACCTCCAGGCCCGATACGCGGCGCGAGGCGTCGTCCCAGACGGGGCGGACGCCGAGCAGGGCCAGGGCTTCCGCGACGTCGTCGCCGCTGGTGCGCATGGCGCTGGTGCCCCACAGGGACAGGCCCACCGACTGCGGCCAGTCGCCGTTGTCGGTGCGGTAGCGCTCCAGGAGGGAGTCGGCGAGGGCCTGGCCGGTCTCCCAGGCGAGGCGGGAGGGGACGGCCTTGGGGTCGACGGAGTAGAAGTTGCGGCCGGTCGGCAGGACGTTGACCAGGCCGCGGAGCGGGGAGCCGGAGGGGCCGGCCGGGACGAAGCCGCCGTTCAGGGCATGGACGGCATGGTCGATTTCGTCGGTGGTGGCGGCCAGGCGGGGGACGACCTGACGGGCGGCGAAGTCGAGGATGTCGACGACCTGCTGACCGTGCCCGGCGGCTACGGAAGCCACCGCGGCCGGGTCCCAGTCGGCGTCCTCCATCGCCTGCACCAGGGCGCGGGCGCGCTCCTCCGCCTCGTCGGCCGTCGTACGGGTCGCCGCGGACTCGTCCAGACCGAGCGCCTCGCGCAGGCCGGGCAGGGCGGTGGTGCCGCCCCAGATCTGGCGGGCCCGCAGGATCGAGAGGACCAGATTGACGCGGGCCTCGCCGGCCGGGGCGCCGCCGAGGACATGCAGCCCGTCGCGGATCTGGGCGTCCTTGACCTCGCACAGCCAGCCGTCGACGTGGAGCAGGAAGTCGTCGAAGCCGTCGTCGTCGGGGCGTTCGTCCATGCCCAGGTCGTGGTCGAGCTTGGCGGCCTGAATGAGGGTCCAGATCTGGGCGCGGATGGCGGGGAGTTTGGCCGGGTCCATGGCGGCGATGGACGCGTACTCGTCCAGGAGCTGTTCCAGGCGGGCGATGTCGCCGTAGGACTCCGCGCGGGCCATCGGCGGGACGAGGTGGTCGACGAGGGTGGCGTGGACGCGGCGCTTGGCCTGGGTGCCCTCGCCGGGGTCGTTGACGAGGAAGGGGTAGATGAGGGGGAGGTCGCCGAGCGCGGCATCGGGGCCGCAGGCGGCGGACAGGCCCGCGTTCTTGCCCGGCAGCCATTCCAGGTTGCCGTGCTTGCCCAGGTGCACCATCGCGTCGGCGCCGAAACCGCCGTCGTCGGCGGAGGCCGCGATCCAGCGGTAGGCCGCCAAGTAGTGGTGCGAGGGCGGCAGATCGGGGTCGTGGTAGATCGCGATCGGGTTCTCGCCGAAGCCGCGCGGCGGCTGGATGACGACGAGGAGATTGCCGCGGCGCAGGGCGGCCAGGACGATGTCGCCGTCGGGGTCGCGGCCGGGCTCGCCCGCGTGGCTGCGGTCGAGGAACATCTCGCCCGGCGGCGGGCCCCAGTGCTGCTCGACGGAGTTACGCAGCTCCTGCGGGAGCGTGGCGTACCAACGGCGGTAGTCCGCGGCCGGGATACGGACCGGGTTGCGGGACAGCTGCTCCTCGGTAAGCCATTCCTGGTCGTGGCCGCCGGCCTCGATGAGGGCGTAGATCAGCTCGTCGCCGTCGCCGGATACGAGGCCGGGGACCTCCTCCGTACCGAAGTCGTAGCCGTCCGCCTGCAGGCGGCGCAGGAGGGCGACGGCGCTGGCCGGGGTGTCCAGGCCGACGGCGTTGCCGATACGGGAGTGCTTGGTGGGGTACGCGGACAAGACCAGCGCCAGGCGCTTCTCGGCGGCCGGGATGTGCCGCAGCCGGGCGTGGCGCACGGCGATACCGGCGACCCGGGCGGCGCGCTCGGGGTCGGCGACGTAGACCGGGAGCCCGTCCTCGTCGACTTCCTTGAAGGAGAACGGGACGGTGATCAGGCGGCCGTCGAACTCCGGGACGGCGATCTGCGAGGCGGCGTCCAGCGGGGAGAGCCCCTCGTCGTTCGCCTCCCAGGCGGCGCGCGAGCCGGTCAGGCACAGCGCCTGGAGGATCGGCACGTCCAGAGCGGCGAGGGCGCCCGCGTCCCAGGACTCGTCGTCGCCGCCCGCCGAGGCCTCGGCGGGCTTGGTGCCGCCCGCGGCGAGGACGGTGGTGACGATGGCGTCGGCGGCGCGGAGCGCGTCGATCAGCTCGGGCTCGGGGGCCCGGAGGGAGGCGACGAAGAGGGGCAGGGGGCGCGCGCCCGCCTCCTCGATCTGCTCGCACAGGGCCGCCACGAAGCCGGTGTTGCCGCTCATGTGGTGGGCGCGGTAGTAGAGCACGGCGACGGTCGGGCCGGTCACGTCCGTACGGGCCGCGCGCTCCAGCGGTCCCCAGGTGGGCGCGGCGGCGGGCGGCTCGAAGCCGTGGCCGGTCAGCAGCACCGTGTCGGAGAGGAAGCGGGCGAGCTGGTCGAGGTTGGCCGGGCCGCCGTGCGCCAGATAGGCGTGCGCCTCCGCGGCGATGCCCACCGGGACCGTGGACTGCTCCATGAGCTGGGCGTCGGGCGCCTGTTCACCGGTGAGGACGACCACCGGCCGGTGCTGGTCCGCGGCGAGCAGCAGGTCCAGGCCCTCCTGCCAGGCGCGGATGCCGCCCAGGAGGCGTACGACGACGAGGTCGGTGCCCTCCAGGAGCGCGGGCAGCTCGTCGAGGTCGAGGCGGGCGGGGTTGGCGAGCCGGTACGGCACGGGCCCGGTCGCAGCGCGGGCGCTGAGCAGGTCGGTGTCGGAGGTCGACAGCAGCAGAAGCATGCGAGCGCAGGCCTTCCTCGGGGTGTCCGCGCCCCGGGTGGTCGTAAGGACGGCGGGAGTTCCTGACTCACCCGGCGGGGGCCGGGTTCACAGTGGCGGGACCGCGCCGGATTCTCACCGGGCTTCCTCCCTCGGGCCCTGGGGCCCGGCGCCGTCGCTGGCGTTCGGCGGGTCAGCCGACCCACCGACCTGCATAGTAAGGGCTGCGCCGCGGGTACGGGAGAGCACCTGCGAACCCGTCGCCACGGGTGGCTCCGCCCCCGGATCCGGGGTGCGCCGTCGTCGGTATGCTCGCCGCCATGCCGCCCTCCCCCTCGCCGCGCCCCCACAGGGCCGAACCGCCCGTACGGGACCGCGGTGACGCCTGCCCGGGAGCGCTGCGGCTGCACTCCGCCGCGGACGGCCACCTGGCCCGAGTGCGGCTTCCCGCCGGAGACTTGACGGCAGCTCAGGCGACGGCGCTGGGTGACGCCGCGGACCGGCTCGGCGACGGTCACCTCTCCCTGACGTCCCGGGGGAACGTCGAACTCCGCGGCCTGCCGGACGGCTGCGGCGCCCCGCTCGCCGACCTGCTCCGCGACGCCGGCCTGCTCCCCTCCGCACGCCACGAACGCATCCGCAACATCCTCGCCTCCCCGCTGGCAGGACTCGACCCTCACACCCCTTCTGACGTGCGGTTGTGGGCCCGGCAGCTGGATGCGCTGCTGTGCGCGAGCGCCTCGGCCCCGGCCCTTTCCGGCCGGTTTCTGTTCGTCCTGGACGGCGGGCAGGGCGATGTGGCCGGGCTGGGCGGGGATGTGAGCTTGGTCGCAGAGGCGGACCGCTCCGGGGCGGACCGTGGGGCGCTGCTGCGCGTCGGGGACGATCCGGCGGCGGTACGGGTCGCCGGGGCCGATGCGCCGCGGGCCGCGCTGGCCGCGGCGGAGGCGTTCCTCGCCGCCGCGGAGGCGAGCGGGACGGGCGCCTGGCGGGTGCGCGAACTTCCGGCCGGGCATGCTCTGACGGCACGAGGGGTGACGGAGCGGCTGCGGGAGGCGGGCATCGAGGCGGAGCATGTGGCGGACTGCGCGGACGACCTCGCCCCCGCCACCAGCCCTCCCCTCCCCGGCATCGTCGAAAGCCCCGACGGCCGCCGCGCCCTCTCCGTCCTGGCTCCGCTCGGCCGCCTCACCGTCGCCCAGTGGCGCCTGCTGACCGCCATGGCCGCCGACCACGGCACCGGCGAACTCCGCCTCACCCCCTGGCGCGGCGTCATCGTCCCGGGCGTCCCGGCCGCGACCGCCGCCTCCCGGCTGCGCGAACTGGCCGCCGCCGGGCTGATCACCGACCCCGACTCCCCCTGGCACCGGATCAGCGCCTGCACCGGCCTCCCCGGCTGCGCCAAGTCCCGTACCGATGTCCGCGCCGACGCCACGCACGCCCTCACCACCGACGCCGTCCCCGCCCCCGCGGACGGCGCCGGCCTCCCCGTCCACTGGTCGGGATGCGAGCGCCGCTGCGGCCATCCGCAGGGGGGCGCATGGGTCGACGTACTGGCCGACGCCGGCGCCGAGGGCGGCTACCGGGCACCCGTCGTACGCCCCACACCCGTACGCCCGACGCCGGTACGCCCCGAAACCGTCCCCGGAACTCCGCTCCCGCAGCACCACCACAACCACCCCGTCCCCACCCCCCGTCCCCACCACCCCGAGGCGCAGTGACGTGACAGAGTTCGACTACGAGAAGGACGGCGCGGCGATATACCGCCAGTCCTTCGCCACCATCCGCGCCGAGGCGGACCTCACGGGCCTGCCCGCCGATGTCAGCCAGGTCGCGGTCCGGATGATCCACGCCTGCGGCATGGTCGACCTCGTACGCGATCTCGCCTTCACCCCGGGAGTGGTGGCGAGTGCCCGCGCCGCGCTCCGCGCCGGCGCGCCGATCCTGTGCGACGCCAACATGGTGGCCAGCGGCGTGACCCGTAAGCGGCTGCCCGCGGACAACGACGTCGTGTGCACACTCACCGACCCGTCCGTCCCGGACCTGGCCGCCCGGATGGGCACCACCCGCAGCGCCGCCGCCATGGAACTGTGGCGCGACCGCCTGGACGGCTCCGTGGTCGCGATCGGCAACGCGCCCACCTCCCTCTTCCGCCTCCTGGAGATGATCGGGGAGGGCGCGCCCCGCCCCGCCGCCGTCATCGGCATTCCCGTCGGCTTCATCGGTGCGGCCGAATCCAAGGACGCGCTGATCGCCCACCCGTCGAAGCTGGACCACATCGTGGTGCGCGGCCGGCGCGGCGGCAGCGCCATGACCGCGGCCGCGATCAACGCCATAGCGAGCGAGGAAGAATAAGCGTGAGCGAGCAGCAGGCCACCGGCCGTACCACCGGCCGTCTGTACGGCGTGGGGCTGGGCCCCGGCGACCCGTCCCTGATGACCGTACGAGCCGTACAGGTCATCGCCCAAGCGGAGGTGGTGGCGTACCACAGCGCCCGGCACGGACGCTCCATCGCCCGCTCCATCGCCGCCGAGCACCTGCGCCCCGACCACATCGAGGAGGCGCTGGTCTACCCGGTCACCACCGAGTCGACCGACCACCCCGGTGGCTACCGGGGCGCGCTGGACGAGTTCTACGAATCCGCGGCGGCGCGCCTGGCCGCCCACCTCGACGCCGGGCGCACCGTCGCCGTCATCTCCGAGGGCGACCCGCTCTTCTACGGCTCCTACCAGCACATGCACAAGCGGCTGGCCGACCGCTACCCGACCGAGGTCATCCCCGGCGTCACCTCGATCAGCGCCGCCGCGGCCCGCCTGGGCACACCCCTCGCCGAGGCCGACGAGGTGCTGACGATCCTGCCCGGCACGCTCCCGGAGGAAGAACTGACGGCCCGCCTGGCCGCCACCGACGCCGCCGTCGTGATGAAGCTGGGCCGCACCTTCCCCACCGTCCGCCGCGCCATGGAGCGCTCGGGCCGGATGGCGGAGGCGCGTTACGTCGAACGCGCCACCATGCCCGGCGAACGCACCGGCACCCTCTCTTCCGTCGACTCCGACACCGTCCCGTACTTCTCGGTGGCCGTCGTCCCCAGCCGTATCGCGAACCCGCCGGCGCCCGCCTCTCAGGGCGAGGTGGTCGTCGTCGGCACCGGCCCGGCCGGCCCCCTCTGGCTCACCCCGGAGTCCCGTGGCGCCCTGGCCGCCGCCGAGGACCTCGTCGGCTACACCACCTACCTCGACCGCGTCCCGGTGCGCCCCGGCCAGCGCCGCCACGGCTCCGACAACAAGGTCGAGTCCGAACGCGCCGAACTCGCCCTGGACCTGGCCCGCCGCGGCCGTCGGGTGGCCGTGGTCTCCGGCGGCGACCCCGGCATCTTCGCCATGGCGACGGCGGTCCTCGAGGTCGCCTCCCAGGACCCCTACCGCTCCATCCCCGTACGCGTCCTCCCCGGCGTCACCGCCGCCAACGCCGCCGCGGCCCGCGCCGGCGCCCCCCTGGGCCACGACTACGCGGTCATCTCCCTCTCCGATCGCCTCAAGCCCTGGGAAGTCATCGCCGAACGCCTGCGCTCCGCGGTGGCCGCCGACCTGGTCCTGGCCCTCTACAACCCCGGTTCCCGCAGCCGCAATTGGCAGGTCGCCAAGGCCCGCGAACTCCT
Source organism: Streptomyces sp. NPDC048483 (assembly GCF_040651455.1). Lineage (NCBI taxonomy): Bacteria > Bacillati > Actinomycetota > Actinomycetes > Kitasatosporales > Streptomycetaceae > Streptomyces > Streptomyces sp. NPDC048483. The sequence continues at coordinate 48,962 of NZ_JBEZJZ010000048.1, read as the reverse complement.
CCTGGAACACCGCGCCCCCGACACCCCGGTCGTCCTCGGCCGTGACGTGGGCGGCCCCGAGGAATCCGTCCGCACCATCCGCCTCGCCGACCTCGACCCGACCCAGGTCGACATGCGCACCATCCTGCTCGTCGGCTCGTCGCAGACGCAGGCGGTACGGCGGGATGACGGGACGGACAAGGACGTGGTGTGGACGCCGCGGAGGTACCCGGAGGGCTGAGGGACGGACGGCCCTATCTCCGGGGTGGGGCCGTCGGCTCGGTCATGATCGCGTTGAAGTACAGATCGCGTTGAAGTACAGGAACGCCGACAGCTCATAGCCCGAATCCCCGGTCGCCCCCGCGTGCCGGAGACACCACAGCTGGGCCTCCTCCGGATCGGCCGTATCCGGGGAGCGCTCCTGGCACGACAAACACCTGCCGAGGTAGCGCACGGGCATGGCGGGCATGCTGGCCAGCGTCCACTCGACGAACCGCAACCGCTCACTCATCACACGCTCACCTCCACGCCGTGGGTGGGGCCGGGGTCGAAGTAGAGGCCGTGTGCTGCCATCCGCAGCGCGCGTCGCTGCTGTGCTTCCTCCCATTGCTCGTGCGCGGTGACGTAGGGGCGGACGAGTCTGCTGTCTTCGCCCCGCAAGATCGAGGCGTGTGCGCGCGGCCGACGCGCCGTCGGCGGATTCACGCGCCGCGGTACGGAGGGGGGCGGCAGGGAGCACGACACGGGGGACCGGTGCCGCCCGGAGCCGGGTAACAGAAGCCGCAGCAGCGGCTCGAAGAGCTTCGCGATGGCTCGGATCACGCCGTCCACTCCGCCGGGTCCTCGGTGACGGCCGCGCCCTTGACGATGACCTCCGCAAGCGCGTGCACCACCGGGGCGGAGACCTGCCCCAGGTTCACGAACCCGTACCTCGGCGGGCGGCCGGCCCCCTCCGGCGCGATGTCCATGGCGGGGAACTGAATGCCCGCCTTCCTCAGGGCGGCGGCCAACGCATCGCGCGCCGCCTCCGCCTCTCGGATCTTCGATCCCATCGGATGCACTCCCCATACGTCTTGCGTCTTGCTGCCCGGCTGGTTTCCAGCGGGCGATTTCGCTGTTCAGAAACAGAGTTGGGCAGCGGTGCGTACAGTCGCCAGTAGCCAGACGGTGACGAAGCGTGTGTCACAAAAGGAGTTAACCCATGGGCAGCGCCTACGGAGATTGGCTCAAGCAGAAGCGCGAGGAAGCCGGCCTGACCCAGCAGGAACTCGCCGATGCGGCGGTGATGACCCGCTCCCACATCTCGCACATCGAGGCGGGGCGCAGGATCCCGTCCAAGGAGGACGCACGGCGGCTGGACCAGGCTCTGAACACGGGGAATGTGCTCAGCAGCTTTCTGCCGAAGGATGACTCCGCGATTGCCGATCACTTCACGGTGGCGCTTCAGCTGGAGCGACAGGCCAAGGCAATTCGCGAGTTCGGGATCTCCCTCGTGCCCGGACTCCTCCAGACGGAAGGGTACGCACGTGCGGTGATGCGGACCGCGTTCCCTCCGTGGAGTGACGAGGAATGTGACAGGCTCGTCGTCACACGGCTTGAGCGCGCAAAGATCCTCGCCAACCCGGTAACGCCTGCCGTGTGGGCGCTTCTGGACGAGTCGGTGCTGCGTCGCCCGGTCGGCGGCCCGGAGATCATGGCGGAACAGATCACGCACATCATCGACTTGGTCGAAGCCAGCCGTGTACGGGTGCATGTGCTCCCCTTCGGCTTGGGCGCTCACCCACTCATGCAGGGCATGGTGACGTTGATGTGGTTCGAGGACCAGCCACCAGCGGGCTATACGGAAGGAATGCAAACCGGCAAGCTGATCGATTCCCCAGCCATGGTGGAACGGCTCCGGGGAACTTACGATCTCGCATTGGCCGATGCACTGCCGCTGCGAGAGTCACTTGCCCTGATGAGGGCAACAGCGAAGGAATACCAAAACCATGACTGAACGCATCATCCAGGACGCTGCCTCGTGGAGCGGCTGGCGCAAGTCGTCGTACAGCGCGAACGAAGGGGGTACGTGCATCGAGATCTTGGATGGCTACCCCTCCGGCGTCCCCGTCCGCGACTCCAAGAACCCACACGGCCCCGCCGTAATCTTCTCGACGGAGAGCTGGTCGTCGTTCATAGCCACCGTCAAGGAATGACAACGACCATGGCTGAGCACACCATCCCCGAAGCCGCGAGACTGAACGGCTGGCGGAAGTCGTCATACAGCGACAACGAAGGGGCCAGCTGCATCGAGGTCCTGGACAACTACCCCTCCGGCGTCCCCGTCCGCGACTCCAGGAACCCACACGGCCCCGCCCTGGTCCTCCCGGCGCACAGCTGGTCGTCATTCATCACCGCCGTCAAGAGCGGGAAGCTCTCCGCCTGAGGGCAGGGCCGGCCCCGCTGAGGGCAGGGCCGGCTCCGGGGGCACGGCTCAGCTGTCGTTGCCGCGTGTGAAGTGGAAGATGCCCCAGGTGAGGTGCTTGTTGCGGCCGCCGTCGATCCAGTGGCCGAGGCCCTTTTTCATTTGGGTGAGGTAGTCGTGGCTGACCTTTCTGGCCAGTCCTTCGGCCTCTTGGTGCCCGGTCTCCTCAAGGACGCGTGCGTAGTGGGTCACCAATTGCTCGCGGTGTTCCTCCAGGCCGCCGCCGACGGGGGTGAAGCCGAGGCGCGTCAGCTCGCGGGTGTAGAAGGCCGGTGAGCCCATGTCGTCCAGGTGGATGCGGTCGAGAATCGGCTGCAGCACGCCGTTGGGGCAGTCGTCCGCCGCCATCGGGTCGGTGAAGATCAGGCTGCCGCCGGGCCGCAGGACACGCGCGATCTCCTCCAGCACCTGGACGCGGTTCCCGCTGTGCAGGAAGGCGTCCTGGGACCAGATCACATCGACCGAGGCGTCCGGGTACGGAATGTTCTCGAAGGACCCGTCCACGACCTCGATGCTGCCAGTGAGATCGCGGGCCGAATTCAGCTCCCTGTGGCGCTGGTTCTCCACCTCGCTGAGGTTGAGCGCGAGGACCCGGCAGCCGTACGTCTCGGCCAGATACCGTGCCGAGCCGCCGAATCCCGAGCCGAGGTCGAGCACCACGGATTCCTTGGTGAGTTCCAGTTTCGAGGCCATCCGCTCGACGGTGCGCCGGCTGGCGTCCGCGATCGGCTCCCCGGGGCGCCCGTAAAGGCCGATGTGGATGTCCTCGCCGCCCCACACCGTGGCGTAGAAAGTGTCGGCGTCGGACGAGTTGTAGTAGCTGCGGGCGGTGCTCACCGCGCCGGTGTACTGCCCCTCCTGCTCGTCGTCCGTCCGGTATTCCTTCTCCGCGACATGCACGAAGAAGTCCGGCTGCTCACCTCGGTAGGTGTGCTGGAAGTCGCCGTAGGTCTCGATTCGCTGGAATCCCACGTCGGACATCAGCCGACGGGTGTATTCCTTGCGCAGCGGGAACATGTTGAGGTGGTACACGGAGTCGTCCGGGAATCCGTACCGCATACGGCACAGCCCCTCGTCGACATACTCCGGCGCCACCGCGACATCCTCACCGCAGTAGTAATACGTGTGCTTGCTGGTGTACCCGTCGTCCAGAATGGCGTCGTAATTGCGCTGGTCCAGGACGAGGATTCCGTCGTGCTTGAGCATCGCGTAGAACTCGGCCAGCGCCTTGCGCCGGTCGCGCTCCGAGAAGAGATGCGTGAAGGAGTTGCCGAGGCAGACGATGGCGTCGTACTCGCCGTGGACGTCCCGGTTGAGCCAGCGCCAGTCCGCCTGGACGACGCGCATGACGTGGCCGCCCTCGCGCATGCCGTTCGCGAAGGCCATTGCCAGCATTTCCGCGCTGCCGTCCGCGCTGACGGTTTCGAATCCCGCTGCCAGCAGCCGTACGGAGTGAAATCCGGTTCCGGTCGCGACGTCGAGCACGCTCTTCACGCCCCGCTTGCGCAGCAGGTCGATGAAGAAATTGCCCTCGCTCTCCGCCCTCCTCTCCCAATCTATGAGCGAGTCCCATTTCTCGACGAAGCTGGGGACGTACTCCTCGGTGTAGTGCCCGGTTTCTCGTACTTCAACGGGATTGTCGCCGAATTCTTGGGCCGATTGCACGGTGATGAGGAACCCTTCCGTTGCGAGGGATCATGCCGTGGCGCGGCATCCCAGGACAGCAGGGCTCAGGCCCTCGGGAGCCGCATGGTCTGAGCCTTCAGCTATCCAGGGTCGAGAGGTCCATGCCTCCACGTTTTGTATACGGAGCGGGAGGTGACTCCCATAGCGGTCTTGGCCAGCGTCTTTCGGGTCTGAGATTTTCTGAGATTCGCTGAGGTTCGCTGAGGTTCGCTGAGGTTCTCTGAGAATCTCAGAGATCTTTTGGTGCTGCGCCGTCAGTCGACGACGAGGCTCCGCAACCAGGCGGCGGCCGCCGCCGGGTCCGGCGCGACCGGTACGTCCTTCGGCGCCGGCGGACGGGTCACGACCACCACCGGAATGCCCGCCTCCCGCGCCGCCGTCAGCTTGGCTGCGGTGGCCGCGGCGCCGCTGTCCTTTGTCACGAGGGTGTCGATGCGGTGATGGCGGAGCAGGTCCCGTTCGCCTTCCAGGGTGAAGGGGCCGCGATCCAAAACCGTGGCCATCCGGGGCGGGTACGGCGGCTCGGGCGCGTCCACCGAGCGGACGAGGAACCAGGGGTCGGTGAGGTGGGCGAAGTGGGCGAGGCCCATGCGGCCGGTGGTGAGGAAGATGCGGGTGCCGGGGAGGGTGGGGAGGGTGGCGGCGGCCTCGTCGAGGGAGGCGACCGGGTGCCAGTCGTCCCCCGGGCCCGGTACCCAGCCGGGACGGCGGAGGGCCAGCAGGGGAACATGGGCGGTGGCAGCGGCCTCGGCCGCGTGGTGACTGATCGTGTCGGCGAAAGGATGGGTGGCGTCGATGAGCGCGTCCACCGCGTGCTCGCGCAGCCAGCGGGCGAGGCCCTCGGGGCCGCCGAACCCGCCGATGCGGACCTCGGAGTCGGGCAGGCGGGGCGCGGCGACCCGGCCCGCCAGCGAGGTCGTCACGCGCAGGCCCGGCTCCGCTGCCAGGGTGGCGGCGAGGAGGCGGGCCTCCGTTGTGCCGCCGAGGATCAGGACGTGGCGGGGTGCGTGGGACATGAGTGGCGGGTTCCTCCATGGCTGAAGCGCAATCGAAGGGTACGGGGCGCGGGGGCCGGGCGGCCCAGCTCGCGCATACGGGGCTGCGGCACGGCTGGACGACCGGCGCCTGTGCGACGGCGGCGAGTACGGCCGCGTACACGGCGCTGCTGAGCGGCGACTTCCCGGATCCGGTGACGATCACGCTGCCCAAGGGGCAGACACCGTCCTTCGCGCTCGCGGTGGAGGAATGGGCGGCCGACCGGAGCAGCACCATGGCCGGGGTGGTGAAGGATGCGGGCGATGATCCGGATGTGACGCACGGGGCGCTGGTGCGGGCAAGGGTGCGGGCGCTGCCGGCCGGGTCGGGCCTCGTATTCAAAGCCGGGCCCGGTGTCGGGACCGTCACCCGGCCCGGGTTGCCGCTGGAGGTCGGCGAGCCCGCGATCAATCCCGTACCGCGGCAGATGATGCGGGAGCATCTGGCGGCGGTGGCCGAACGGTACGGAAGGGTGACCGCGGACGTCGAGGTGGAGATTTCGGTCGACCACGGCGAGGAGATCGCGCGCAGTACGTGGAACCCCCGGCTGGGGATTCTGGGCGGGCTGTCCATCCTCGGGACCACCGGGATCGTCGTCCCGTACTCCTGCTCCGCCTGGATCGACTCCATCCGGCGTGGGGTGGATGTGGCGCGGGCGGCGGGGCGGCGGCATGTGGCGGGATGTACGGGGTCGACGTCGGAGAAGGTCGCGGTTGCCCTGCATCACCTGCCCGAGGACGCCCTGCTGGACATGGGGGACTTCGCGGGGGCGGTGCTGAAGTACATCCGGCGGCATCCGGTCGACCGGCTCACCGTCTGCGGCGGCTTCGCCAAGCTGTCCAAGCTGGCGGCCGGGCACCTGGATCTGCATTCGGCGCGGTCCCAGGTGGACAAGGGCTTTCTGGCCGAGCTGGCGCGGCAGGGCGGGGCCGGGGACGAGCTGGCGCGCGCCGTCGCCGAGGCCAACACCGGGCTTGCCGCACTCCAGTTGTGTGACGCGGCGGGTGTGCCGCTGGGCGACCTGGTGGCGGCGACGGCGCGGGACGAGGCGCTGGCGGTGCTGCGCGGCGCCCCGGTGGCCGTCGATGTCATCTGCATCGACCGGGCGGGGATGGTGGTGGGGCGGGCGGAGCCGCGGGGGCCGGGGGCTCCTGGCTAGTCGCCGAGCCTGACCGCGATGCCGTCGAGCACGTAGTCGAGGCCCGTCTCGAACTGCCAGGCCGCGTCGTCCTTGCGCCCGGCCCCGAGGGCGTAGCGCCGGTAGGTCGGGTAGCGGCCGGTCTCCATCAGATAGGTCATCTGGGGCGCGAGTGCGCGGCGCGTCTCGTCGCCGCTGGCCCAGCCGTTGTCCTCCATGTACTGGCGCAGCGCCACCTCGGACTGCGTCGCGCCGTGCACATAGGCGTTGACCGCGCGGAAGGCGGCCATCATCGTGTCGGTGTCCATGCCGTGGCCGTCGAGCGCGGCCAGTTGGCGTTCCGCGGCCGCCATCCGGTTCGGCGTCAGCACGAAGTGCAGCGTGGGCAGCTGGGCGAGCCAGGGGTGCCGCAGCACCATGGCGCGGTTGCCCAGCGCGTAGGCGCGCAGGACATCGCGCCAGCCCGTCACCTCGTCGGGGACGGTGCGTTCGGTCATGACCTGGTCGACCATCAGCGCCCACAGGTCGTCCTTGCCCGAGACATGGCGGTACGCGGCCATGGGCGCGACGCCCAGCTCGGTGGCGAGGCGGCGCATGGTGACGGCGGCGAAGCCCTCGGCGTCGGCGACCCGCACCGCCACGGCGGCGATCTTCTGCGGCGTCAGTGCGGCGCGGGGAGCGGCGGCGGGGCGCTCCAGGCGCTCCCACAGCACGGGCGCATCCGCGTTCCTGCTCTTCTTCTGGGCTGCCACGTGTGGGCTCCTCTCCGGCCAGCCGTTCGTGTACAGCGTATCGCCAGTAGACGACGTACACATCGACGTGTACGTTGTACGCAGCTCGTGTACGGCGTACACGTCAAACACGCCGTACACATCAGGCCGTACACATCAGGGGGATTCCCATGAGCAAGCAGATGCAGCAACTCCGCGTCGCCGTCGTCGTCGGCAGCACCCGGGAGGGCCGCTTCGCGCCCGTCGTCACCCGGTGGATCAAGGGCCACCTCGAAGGGCGCGACGATATGAGCGTCGACGTCGTCGACCTGGCCGAGACCCCGCTGCCCACCGTTCTGCCGGCCTTCGGGCAGCCGGCGGCGCCCGGCACCAAGGAGGCGCTCGCGCTGGTCTCGCCGCGCCTGGCGGCGGCCGACGCGTTCGTGTTCGTCACGCCGGAGTACAACCACAGCTTCCCGGCACCCCTGAAGAACGCCATCGACTGGCACAACGAGCAGTGGCACGCCAAGCCGGTCGGCTTCGTCTCCTACGGCGGCATCTCGGGCGGCCTGCGCGCGGTCGAGCAGCTCCGCCTCGTCATGGCGGAGCTGCATGCGACCACCCTCCGCAACACGGTCAGCCTCCACAACGCCTGGGGCCTGTTCGACGAGGAGTACGCGATGAAGGACGCGCAGAGCGACGCCGCGGCCAAGGTGATGCTGGACCAGCTCGCCTGGTGGGGCCAGGCGCTGCGGGACGCCAGGGCCGCCCGTCCGTACGCCGCCTGACCTGCGTCAACACCCTGGGAGAAGCCATGAATCAGCGTACGGAAGAAGCCGCACCCACGACCGCGGAGCCCGGCACCGCCCCGCTGCCGAACCCGGCGCCGCCCTCGCGTCTCGCCATCCTGGGACTGCTGCTCGGCATCATCCTGGCGACACTCGACGGCACGATCGTCGGCACCGCCCTGCCGACAATCGTCGGCGACCTGGGCGGCATCAGCCACCTCTCCTGGGTGGTGACGGCCTATCTGCTCACCACCGCCGTCTCCACCCCGATCTGGGGCAAGCTCGGCGACCTGTACGGCCGCAAGGGCAGCTACCTGGTCTCGATCGCGGTCTTCCTCGTCGGCTCCGTGCTCTGCGGACTCGCCCAGGACATGGGGCAGTTGATCGCCTTCCGCGCGCTCCAGGGGCTCGGCGCGGGCGGCCTCTTCGTGGGCGCGCTCTCCCTCATCGGGACGCTCCTCCCGCCCGCGCAGGCGGGGCGCTCCCAGTCGATGATCGGTGTGATGCTGCCGATCGCCATGATCGGCGGCCCGCTGCTCGGCGGCTTCCTCACCGACCAGCTGGACTGGCGCTGGGTTTTCTACGTCAACGTGCCCGTCGGCGCCGCAGCACTCCTGATCGTCGGGCTCCGCATCCGGCTGCGCGCCGCGCGCACCACGGCCCGCATCGACTACCCGGGCGCCGCACTCCTGGCTACGGGCATTCTGGCGCTCACCCTGATCGGGACCTGGGGCGGCACGACGTACGACTGGGTCTCACCACAGATCGCGGGGCTCGCCGCACTCTCGGTGGCCGCCCTCGGCTGGTTCGTCCGCGTGGAGCGGCGGGTGCCCGAACCCATCATCCCGCCGCGGCTGTTCCGCGACCGCAACTTCACCCTCGCCCAGGTGCTGAGCTTCCTGGTGGGCGCGGCGATGCTGGCCGCGGCGAGCTATCTGCCGCAGTACATGCAGTTCGTACGGGGCATGTCGTCGACGGAGAGCGGGCTGCTGCTGCTCCCGCTGATGCTCGGCATGATGGGCGCGCAGCTGTTCATCGGGCGGGCGGTCGGCAACGGCGGCGGGTACCGCGCGTACCCCATCGCGGGCGGCGCGGTCGCCACGGCGGGCGCCCTGGCCCTGCTCACGGTCGGCGCGGACACCGCCACCGCCGTGACCTCCGTGCTGACGCTCGTCCTCGGCACGGGCCTCGGCTGCCTGATGCAGCCCGCGATGCTCATCACCATGAACAGCGCGGAGCCCCGCGACATGGGCGCGGCCAGCGGCACCACCACGCTCCTGCGCACCATCGGCGGCTCGCTCGGCGTCGCCGTGCTCGGCTCCGTCTACACCAGCCGCATGGCCGCCACCCTCACGGACCGGCTCGGCCGGGACGGGCAGCGCCTCGCCGGCGGCCACGACGTGACCCCCGCGGTGCTGCGCGGGCTGCCCGAGCCGGTGCGGGAGGCCTTCCGTGCCGGGGTCACCGGCGGGCTGCACGGCATCATGATCGGCACGGCCGCGCTGTGTGCCGTCACCTTCGCGGCCGCCTGGCTGATCCGCGAGGTGCCGCTGCGGACGGCGCCGGGGGCGGCGGACTAGGCACTTGCCCCTGGGTGGCTGATGCGGGCCTCGATGCCGATTCGCCCGTTCCGGCGCATGCGCCGGAACGGGCGGCTGTGTCCGTACTCACCTCACGCCTTTCGTGGTGACGCGCTCGACCGACGGCACCGTGATCACTCCCTTGCCGACGACAGCGGTGAAGCCTCCGACGGTGACGCCGGTGAGGCGTCCGTCCTCGCTGTGTGCGCCTGCCTCGATCAGGCTGGGGCGTCCCATGCGGAGCCCCTGCCGGACGCGGAGCGTGTGTGCGCCGTCGGTCAGCCGTGAACGGTGAACGAGACTCCCGATCAGCCCTGCGCAGGCGGAGCCGGTGGCGGGATCCTCGTCCGTCCCGGTGGCGGGAACGAATGCCCGTGCGTACACGGTCCCGCCGCTGCGGAACTCTCCGGCGAACACGTAGAGATGCGGGGACCATCCATCGGCGATGTCCGCCGCCCACGCGGCCTTGTCCAGGACGGCACGGTCGACAGCGTCTGCGGACGCCAGGCGCACGTAACAGAAAGCCAGCCCCACCCCGCCGTACCAGCAATCCAGGATGTCGTGCTCAGACAGGGACAGTGCGCCTGCGACCGCTTTCCCGGACGGGCGGTGAGCGGGGGCGTCGAAGGGGACGTCCAAGGCCAGTCGGCCGAATGAGCCGCGGACATCCACCGTGACAGGACCGATGCCCTCCTCGAATGTCAGCCGTTCCCCCGGTGTCTGCGCGTCTCCGCGCTCGCCGGCGGCGAGCACGGACGCCGCACCAAGGGTCGGGTGGCCGGCGAACGGCAGCTCCATGTGCGGGGTGAAGATCCGCAGGCGGTAGCTGCGGCGGGTCGCGAGCGGGAACACGAAGGCCGTCTCGGAAAAGTTGAACTCCGCGGCCAGGGCCTGCATCGTCGTCCCGGACATACCACGAGCGTCCGAAATGACCGCCAATTGGTTGCCGCCGAAGGGATGTTGAGTGAAGACGTCGGCGATGACGAACCCGTAATCCATGGGCATCAGTTGACGATGGCGTCGATCTCGACCGCGGCGCCGAGAGGGAGCGCCGCGACGCCGATCGCCGTACGGGCGGGGCACGGCGGACTGAACAGCTTCTCGTACACCGCATTCACGGCGGCGAAGTCAGCCATGTCGGTCAGGTAGACGCCCACGCGCACCACGTCGTCGAGCGTCCTGCCGGCGGCCTTGAGGACCGCGGCGAGGTTCCGGAAGGCCTGCTCGGTCTGGGCGGACACATCACCGTCGATGAGTGCGCCCGTGGCGGGATCCTGGGCCACCTGCCCGCTGACGAAGGTGAACCGCTCCGCGCGGACGGCGGCCGAGAACGGGCCCACCGGCTGCGCTATTTCGTCCGTGGTGATCTCTGTCCTGGTCATCGCTGCTCCTTGGCTGGTGTTGCTCGGCGTGAATCGATGGCGTGTGCCGACCGCCCGGCAGGCCTGGCCCGGCGTCGCAGCTGTTCTGCTGTTCGGCGAGGGCTATTCGGCGACGACGGTGTTCTCCAGCGTTCCGATACCGGAAATCTCGATACGGACGCGGTCACCGTCGGCCAGGAACCTCGGAGGGGTGAAGCCCGCGCCGACGCCGGCGGGGGTCCCGGTCGCGATCACGTCACCGGGCAGCAGGGTGGTACCCGCCGAGATGGTTTCGATGAGGGTGGAAACGTCGAAGACGAGAGCGCTGGTATCGGCTTCTTGGCGCAGTTCGTCGTTGACCCAACACCGGATGCGCAGCGCTGCGGGGTCGATCTCGTCGGCAGTGACGATCCACGGCCCCATCGGGCAGGAGTCGTCGAGGGCTTTGCCCAGGAACCACTGGCTGTGCCGGGCCTGGAGGTCTCGTGCCGTGATGTCGTTGACGATCGTGTAGCCGAAGACGTGTCGGCGGGCCTCCTCACGGCTGATGCCACGGCCTGCCCTGCCGATGACGACGGCGAGTTCGGCCTCGTAGTCGAGGCATTCGGTCACCTTGCGGGGCAGCCGGATACTCGCGCCGTGGCCGGTCACAGCCTCCGGCGGCTTGGTGAAGACCATCGGAGCATCGGGGACCGTGCCGGTGGCCGTCGCATTGAACCCGCTTCGGTCGAACTCCTCGGCGTGTTCCCGGTAGTTCTTGCCGACGCACAGGATATTGCGGGGCGGCCTGGGAAGGGGGGCGAGGAGTTCCACATCGGCCAGCGGGTGGGACGTGGCCCCGGCCGCCGGGTCCGGGGGGTCGCGCACCTCGTCGAACCTGTTGATCACATCGAGCATCGTGGTGAGCGGGCGGTCCGCGTCCGCCCCTTCAAGGGGCCGGACGGAGCCGTCGTCGACGACGCCCACACACAGGCTGCCGCCGTGCCGGTACGTGGCGAGCCTCATGATGTTTCCCCCGCCTGCCGCAGGTGTGGCGGAAGCCGGTCGGCGAACTGCGCCTCGCCGTTGCCGAACGAGAAGTTCTCCGGCGGGGCTTCCAGCAGGGTGATGAAGACGTCTTCGGGGCGCACATCGAGCTCGTCGGACAGGAGCTTGACGATGCCCCCGTACAGAGCGGTCTTGGCTTCCCGGCTGCGGCCCGCGGCGAGCGTTATCTGGATCATGACAATCCCATCCGTCCGCTCGATGCCGAGGAACGACGGGTCGTACACGATCTCCCCGGGGTCGTGCTGGGTGACCACCTGGAAGCGGTCACCCGCGGGGATCTTGATCGTCTCCATCATCGCGCGGTGTACGCAGTCGCCCACCCGACGGGCGATGTCTCCGGTCCTGCTGTAGAGCGAAATACGAACGAAGGGCACGAGTCCTCCTCATAGTTACTGGGCGGCCAAATAGTTACTGGGCGGCCAACTGCTTGGCTTCCACGAGCAGTCCGCGGAGCATCCCGAGCAGGTCATCGGTGGAGCCACTGCCGAAGGCGGCCGCCACCCGCTCCTGGACCACCTCCCAGTGCGGACGCGCCTCGGCCAGCTTCGCCTCGCCTTCGGGCGTCAGGCGCACCACGCGCCGGCGGCGGTCCTCCCCGGTCTCGACCGTGAGCAGCCCGGACCGCACCAAGGGCTGCAGTTCCCGCGTGCAGGTCGTTCGGTCCATGGCCAGGCGATCGGCAAGCTGACTGACCATGAGCGGTCCATCGGCGGCCAGCCGGGAGAGGAATGCGTAATTCGTGGGCCGGAGCCCCGACTCTCCCAGCGCCTGACTGTAGAGGCGGTCGATCCAGCGCGTGGTCATGCGGAGAGTGGTGCACACACACTCTGTCGTGGCAGGCTCCATGGGATGAGTGTATATACACTCACCACGCCACGCAATGGCTCCACGACCGAGCTCCACCGCTTGGGCGGCTCCTGACGCCGCGGAAAGCGCGCTCACCCAGGCCTGGTTGGGTTGCAGCGACAGACGACCGGAATTGAGGGGGCTACATTCATGGCACTCACCCACTGGGGCTTCATCTACACCGCGGCGGGCAGCGACGCGAGTGGCGACGTGAACGTCGTGGACACCGGCCAGTGCCGCACCGTGCTGATGGGGGTCGAAAAGCCGGAGCAAGGAATCGAGGCCGCGCGCCGTCTGGTCGACGAGGGGGTTCAACTGATCGAGCTGTGTGGAGGGTTCGGTCCGGTGTGGGCCGGGCGCATCATCGAGGCGATCGACGGCGCGGTCCCCGTGGGCGTGGCCGGCTACGGCCCCGAAGCGGTCGATCAGGTCCACGCGATCTTCTCCTGACCGCCCGGGTGGGGTGGGCCCACTCCACCCCACCCGGCTCACGGAGCGGTCTGCATCCTGAAGCCGCAGGTCAGGCGAGTCAGCACCGACGGGCAGGAGCGCAGCTTCCGGCGGACGCGCTGAGCGACGCGGGTTGATCGCGCGCCGCGGCAAGCCGCCACCTGGCCCCGCGGCCTAGCCCCGAGCCCCCGCCCCACACTCCCCGTCGCCCCGGTCCCGTTCCGCCGAGTACAGGTGGCTGTCCCGGAACTGCTCGGCCCCCAGCGTGCGGCCGACCATGATCACGGCCGTCCGGACCACTCCCGCGGCCTTCACCTGGTCGGCGATGTCGGCGAGGGTGCCGCGCAGGACGAGTTCGTCGGGGCGGGAGGCCATCGCGACGACGGCGGCGGGGCAGTCGGCGCCGTAGTGCGGGAGGAGTTCGGCGACGACCCGGTCCACGTACATGGCGGCCAGGTGGAGGACCAGGAGGGCGCCGCTGCGGCCGAGAGTGGCCAGGTCCTCGCCCTCGGGCATGGGGGTGGCGCGCTGGGCGACACGGGTGAGGATGACGGTCTGGCCGACGGTGGGGACGGTCAGTTCGCGCTTGAGGGCGGCGGCCGCGGCGGCGAACGCCGGGACGCCGGGCACGACCTCGTACGGCACCCCGGCCGCGTCCAGGCGGCGCATCTGCTCGGCGACGGCGCTGAAGACAGAGGGGTCGCCGGAGTGCAGCCGGGCGACGTCGTGGCCCTCTTCGTGGGCGCGGACCAGCTCGGCGGTGATGGCGTCGAGGTCCATCCGCGCGGTGTCGATGAGCCGCGCGCCGGGCGGGCACTCGGCCAGCAGCTCGCGCGGCACCAGGCTGCCCGCGTACAGGCAGACACCGCAGGAGGCGAGGGTACGGGCGCCGCGCACGGTGATCAGGTCGGCGGCGCCGGGACCCGCGCCGATGAAGTGAACGGTCATGGGAGGGAGGTCTCCTGGGGGAGGGAGGGGTGCGGTACGGGCGGGCTCTGCGGGGTCAGGGCTCCCCGCTCGGCTTCACGGCCGCCCACTGGGTGACCGGCATCGCCTGCCGCCAGCCCGTGAAGCCGCCGACGGGGACGGCGTGCGCGACGGCGAGGCGGACCAGGTCGCCGCCGTGCTTCCGGTACCGGTCGGCGAGCAGTGCCTCGGACTCCAGCGTCACCGTATTGGCGACGATCCGGCCGCCCGGCGGCAGCGCCTCCCAGCACGCGTCCAGCAGCCCGGGGGCGGTCAGCCCGCCGCCGATGAACACCGCGTCCGGCACCGGCAGCCCCTCCAGTGCGGCGGGCGCGGGCCCGGTGACGACGCGCAGCCCCGGCACACCCAGCGAGCGCGCATTACGGCCGATCCGCTCGGCCCGTACGGCATCGCGCTCCACACTGACGGCCCGGCAGCTGCGGTGTGCGCGCAGCCACTCGATGGCGATGGAGCCGGAGCCGCCGCCGACGTCCCAGAGGAGTTCGCCGGGGGCGGGGGCGAGCGCGGCGAGGGTGGCGGCGCGGATATGACGCTTGGTCAGCTGACCGTCGTGCTCGTAGGCGCTGTCGGGGAGGCCGGGGACGAGGGAGAGGCGAGGGGCGTCGGGCTCGCGCAGGCAGTCGAGCGCGATGACGTTGAGGGGATCGGCCTCGGGCATCCGGTCCCACGTGGCGGCCACGCCCTCGCTCACCCGCTCACGCTCGCCGCCGAGCTGTTCGAGGATCCGCATACGGGTCGGGCCGAAGCCGCGGGCGCGGAGCAGGCCGGCGACCTCTGCGGGAGTGCCGGCCCCGGCGGAGAGCACCAGCAGCCGGCGCCCGTCGTACAGCGCACCGGCCAGGCTCTCGGCGGGCCGCCCGACCAGCGTGACGACCTCCGTCTCCTCCACCGGCCAGCCGAGCCGCGCGCAGGCGTACGAGACGGAGGAGGGGTGCGGCAGCACGCGCAACGACGGCGCCCCCAGCACCTCGTTCAGCGTCCGCCCGATCCCGTAGAACATCGGGTCCCCGCTGGCCAGCACGCAGATGCGCCGCCCGGCGTACGCCGCGAGCAGTCCGGGGACGGCAGGGCGCAGCGGCGACGGCCACGCCACCCTCTCGCCCGCGCACTCCCCGGGCAGCAACGCCAGCTGCCGCGCGCCGCCGATCAGCACCTCGGCCTCGCGCAGGGCCTGCCGGGAGCCGGCCGGCAGACCGTCCCAGCCATCGGCCCCGAGGCCGACTACGGAGAGGGATGGTGCGGGGCTCACTGCCGGTACCTCGGGGTTCGTTCGGGAGGTGATGCGGGCGGGGCGAACTCTACTGACCGGGGAGTACGAGCCCGCCCCTGGGGCGCACCGCACCCTCGCCCTTATTGCATATAGTTCGCAATAGCGTCGTCATGCCGGTCGCGTGACGTCCCGTTCGTATGGCGTCCAAGGCAAACGAACCCGGAGGGGAAGGGAGGAGCGGCTCGGTGAGCTCAGCCGTGGTCCTGGGGATCGAATCATCCTGCGACGAGACGGGGGCGGGGCTGGTGCGCGACGGCCGGCTGCTCGGCTCCGCCCTGGCGTCGAGCATGGAGGAGCACGCGCGCTTCGGCGGCGTCGTCCCGGAGGTCGCGGCGCGTGCCCATGTGCATGCCCTCACCCCGGTCGTACGCGGTGCGCTGGCCGATGCCGGGCTGCGGGCCGGGGACATCGGGGCGGTTGCGGTGACCACGGGACCGGGGCTGTCCGGGGCGCTCCAGGTGGGACTGGCGGGGGCCAAGGGGCTGGCGTATGCGCTGGGGGTGCCGTTGTACGGGGTGCACCACCTGGCGGGGCATGTCGCGGCCGACACCCTCGCACACGGCCCGCTGCCCAGCCCTTCCGTCGTCCTGATCGTCTCCGGCGGCCACACCTCCCTCCTCCTCGTACGGGACCTGGCGCGCGACCCGATCGTGCACCTCGGCGACACCCTGGACGATGCCGCCGGCGAGTGCTTCGACAAGGCCGCGCGGCTCTTCGGGCTGCCGTATCCCGGCGGCCCGGCCATTGACCGGACAGCGCGCGAGGGGGATCCGCGCGCTGTCCCCTTTCCCCGCCCGCTGACCACGGGCCCGCCCGAGAACCGCTTCAGCTTCTCCTTCTCGGGCCTGAAGACGGCGGCGGCCAGGTGGACGGAGCACCACCACGCCGCGGGCCGCCCCCTCCCCGTTGCCGACGGCGCGGCCTCCCTCCAGGAGGCGGTGGCCGATGTCCTCACCCGCAAAGCGGTCGCCGCCTGCACCGAACACGGGGTCTCCACGCTGGTCGTGGTGGGCGGAGTCGCCGCCAATTCGCGGGTCCGGTCCCTCGCCGAGGAGCGCTGCGCGGCGGCCGGCATCGCTCTGCGGGTGCCACCGCTGCGGCTGTGTACGGACAACGGCGCGATGATCGCGGCCGTCGGCGACCTGCTGGTACGCGCGGGGGCGGAGCCCGCGCCGCTGGATGTGTCGGTGGATCCGTCGGCGCCTCTCACCTACGCGGCGTTGCAGCCGGTGGGTGGGGACGGGTCCGGGGGGCGCCAGGGGCAAGCCGTCGGTCACGGGCCAGGTGGGCGCGCGGGGAGAGTGCCTCCGCCGCCGTGCGCATAACACCGTCAAAAGCGTACGACCCGGTACGGCGGCCGCCCTTCACTGTTCGGCGGAAGTGCGGCGATGCGGGATGACCTGCGCGAATGGTGTGTCAACGGCAGAGGGCACGAGGGAAGTTGCCGGATTCCGGCGACCGGCTAAAGTGCCTGGACGATCTTCGCTCATTCCTTCGTCGTACCCAGAGTCCCCCAGGGGTTTCGCTCCTGCCGATCGTCCCGACACAATGCACGACCCCGTACCGCCCGCAGCCGCCATCGCTCACGAGGACCTGTTTGATGTCAGCACGGATACCCTCCCGCCGTCGGGCAGAGCAGCCGCCGCTGGGAGCGGCGCTGCGTACCTTGGCGGTCGCTCTGGTGGTGACCGGCGGGCTGTGCGTGGGAGCGGTGCTGCTCGCGCCCGGGTCCGTACGGCTGCTGCTCGCCCTGGGTGGTGGCGCGGGCGCGGTGCTGCTGAGCGCCGCGACGGCGACCGCCGTGTACCAGCAGCGGCTCGCACGGCACTACCGGTCGCGGATCGGGGACATCAAGGCCGAGGCCGAGCGACTGGCCGATGAGACGCTGCCCGCGCTGGTCGTTCAGCTGCGGGACGGGGCGTCGGTGGACACCGCGCTGGAGCGTACGACCACGCCGACGGCCGGGGCGCATCAGCGGATCATGCGGACGCTGGCCGAGGAGGTCGGCCGCGGTGAGCGGATGCGGGCCGCGGCGATGTCCGCATGTGCCAATGCCGCCGGGCGGGTGCAGGCGCTCGCCACCGGGATGCTCGCGGACCTGCGCGAGATGGAGGAGCGGCACGGCGAGGAAGTGCTCGGCGATCTGATGAAGCTGGATCACACGACGGCGCAGGCGGGACGGCTGGCGGACAGCATCGCCGTACTGACCGGGGCCCGGTCCGGCCGCCGCTGGAACAAGCCGATCGCGATGGAGAGCCTGCTGCGCGGCGCGATGGGGCGGATCAGCGCCTATCGCCGTATTCAGCTGCACAACAGCAGTGAGGTCGCGATCGCCGGGCATGCGGCCGAGGGCATCATGCATGCGCTGGCCGAGATCATGGACAACGCCACGTCGTTCTCGCCGCCGTTGTCGCCGGTGCATGTGTATGTGGAGGAAGCGCAGGCCGGCGTGGTGGTCAGCGTTGAGGACAGCGGACTGGTGATGAGTGAGGCCGCGCTGCAGCGCGCCCAGCAGTCGGTGTCCGCCGCCACGCTGGACCTGATGTCGCTGTCGGGTACCCGGCTGGGGCTCGCGGTGGTGGGCTGTCTGGCGCGTAAGCACGGGCTGAATGTGTCCTTCCGGCCGTCGGCGCGGGGCGGCACGGGTGTGGTGGTGCTGATTCCCCAGCAGTTGGTGACGGAGGCGCGGCCGCCGGCCCAGCGGGCGGAGCGGCCGCCGATTGCCGACACCACGGTGACGGCGCCGCGAGCCGCGGTTCCGGGTCCCCGGCGCGCTCCCGAGGACGAACCGGAGCTCCCGCCGCTGTCCCGGCGGCCGCAGTCCCGGTCGCCGCAGTCCCGGTCGCCGCAGGAGGAGCGGGGAGAGCGGGCGGAGACCGGGGCCGAGGCCGAGCCCAGGTCCGACGGCCCCGCCCCCCTCCCGAGGCGCACCCCGCAGGCCCAGGCCGCCCCCAAGGCCGAGCCCGAGCCGCGGGAAACCGCCGCACCGCAGGAGACCCCTGCGCCGCAGGACGCGCCCGCCCCGCCGACCGAATTCGGCGAAAGCGGCCTCCCCAAGCGTCGCCGTGGCCAGACGCTGGCCTCCGCGCCCATGGGTACGGGTCCGGCGCACGGCCGGGCACCGGCCGTCGGCGAGGCCGCGCGGCCCGCCCGCTCCCGCTCCCGCGAGGAGTCGGCGGCACGGTTCCGCGCCTTCCGCAAGGCCGTCCAGGGCACGCCCGCTCCGGACGCCGCCGACGGCACCCGTACCGACGACGCCCGTACCGACGACGCCCCGGGCACCCGTACCGGCGGCTCACCCGCGTCACCCCCCGCACCCTCTCCAGCACGTCCGGAGGACGAGACCCGATGAACACCACCGACCACAGCCTCGATTGGATGCTGGAGAACCTGCTTCAGAAGACCCCGGGTGCCCGGCACGCGCTGGTCCTCTCCCGGGACGGGCTCAAGCTCTGCCACTCCAAGGACCTGACCGTCGATCAGGCCGACCAGCTGGCCGCCATCGCCTCCGGGATCCAGAGCCTGTCGCACGGCGCATCCGTGGAGTTCGGGGACGGTACGGGCGGCGTACGGCAGGCGATGACGGAGTTCCACGGCGGTCTGCTGTTCATCGTGGAGGCGGGCAACGGCGCCCACTTGGCGCTGATCGCCGTCGAGGACGCCGACGTCGGCCTCATCGGCTTCAACATGAACGAGCTGGTGGAGCAGATCGGCGAGTACCTGCAGGCCGCCCCGCGCGGTGAGGGTGGGCAACCCGCATGAAACGGCTCGGTCCTGACGATGATCCGGACCGGCTGTACACCGTGACCGGCGGCCGCAGCCGGTCCGCCGACGACCGGATACTCGACCTGGTCACTCTCATCGTCAGCGAATGCGATCCGACACCGGGCATGCAGTCCGAGCATGCCCGGATCCTGACCATGTGCCGCCGCCCCCTGGCCGTCGTCGAGGTCTCCGCGGAGCTGCGGATGCCGGTCAGCGTGGTCCGGATCCTGCTGTCCGACCTGCTCGACCGCGGCCAGGTCACCGCCCGCCATCCGCGCACCCCCGCGACCGCCCAACTCCCCGCCGCCGACCTGCTGAAGGAGGTGCTCGATGCACTCCACCGCCTCTGAGACCGCGGCCACGGCCGTAGCGGCCGGCACCGACGCCGACCGCGTCCCGCTGAGCGCCACCGCCGACAACGGCCTCAAGATCGTCATCGTCGGCGGCTTCGGCGTCGGCAAGACCACCATGGTCCGCTCGGTCAGCGAGATCCGGCCGCTGAACACCGAGGAGACGATGACGCGAGCGGGCGTCGGCGTCGACGACCCCACGGGGGTCGAGGGCAAGTCGACCACCACCGTCGCCTTCGACTTCGGCCGGATCAGCATCAACGACAGCGCGGTGCTGTACCTGTTCGGCGCGCCCGGCCAGGAACGCTTCTGGTTCCTGTGGGACCGGCTGTTCTCCGGCACGCTGGGCGCGGTGGTCCTGGTCGACACCCGGCGGCTGGACGATTCCTGGTACGCCATCGACCGGCTCGAGGCGCACGGGATGCCGTTCATCGTCGCGCACAACGACTTCGGCGGGGACCGGCACAGCCTGGAGCAGATCCGCGACGCGCTCGACCTCTCCCCGGACGTGCCGCTGATCGCCTGCGACGCGCGCGACCGCGAGTCCAGCAAGGCCGTGCTGATCGCGCTGGTCGACCACCTCTACGCCCTGTCCGTCCAGGAGACCGCGGAGCCCGCACCGTGACCGAGCAGCAGCACCCCAAGACCGGCGGCTGCCCCTTGCGGGGCGGTACGGACGCCGTCCCGCTGTACGGCGCGGGCCTCAGCGACGACCCGGCGCGGCTCTACCGCGAGATGCGCGCGCAGCACGGGACGGTCGCGCCGATCCTGCTCGACGGCGACATCCCCGGCTGGTTCGTCCTGGGCTACCGCGAGCTGCACCAGGTCACCAGCAACCCGGAGCTGTTCGCCCGCGACTCGCGGCGCTGGCACGCCTGGGAGCACATCCCCGAGGGCTGGCCGCTGATGCCGTTCGTCGGGCACCAGCCGTCGGTGATGTTCGCCGAGGGGCAGGAGCACCGGCGGCGCGCCGGGGCGATCAGCGATGCGCTGACCGCGATCGACCAGTTCGAGCTGCGGCAGATCTGCGAGCGGCTCGCGGACGGGCTGATCGACGGCTTCGCCGGATCCGGCGAGACGGATCTGATGGTCCAGTACGCGGCCCGGCTGCCGCTGCTGGTCATCGCCGAGCTGTTCGGCTTCCCGCACACCGAGGTGCCCGAGCTGGCCGCCGACATCGCCGCATCACTGAACGCGGGCGAGGGCGCGATCGCGGCGCACCAGCGGGTGGCCGCGCGGATACAGCGGCTGGTGAAGGCCAAGCGGGCCCGGCCGGGCGCCGATGTGCCGTCCCGGCTGCTGGCCCATCGGGCCGGGCTCGCCGAGAAGGAAGTGCTCAACGACCTGCTGGTGGTGATGGCCGCGGCCCAGCAGCCGACCGCGAACTGGATCGGCAATACGCTGCGGCTGATGCTGACCGACGACCGTTTCGCGGTCAGCCTCTCCGGCGGACGGCGCAGCGTCGGCCAGGCCCTCAACGAGGTGCTCTGGCACGACACCCCGACACAGAACTTCATCGGCCGCTGGGCGGTGCGCGACACCCAGCTCGGCGGCCGCCGGATCCGTACCGGCGACCTGCTGATCCTCGGGCTGGCCGCCGCCAACACCGACCCCCAGGTACGCCCGGACTTCAGCACCGCCGCCGCCGACGGCAACCAGGCTCATATGTCCTTCAGCCACGGCGAACACGCCTGCCCCTACCCCGCCCCGGAGATCGCCGAGGTGATCGCCAAGGCGGCGGTGGAAGTACTGCTCGACCGGCTGCCGGACGTGGTGCTGACGGTGCCCGCGGAGGACCTGGTGTGGCACTCGTCGCTATGGATGCGCGGCCTGGTCGGACTGCCTGTCGAGTTCACGCCCGCGTATACGCCGATCCCGGCGATGGGGGCGCCGGGATCGGTGTACGGCTGACGCGCACGGCGTATCGCCACAGCCATACGCCGTTCACGGTTCACGGTTCGCCATTCACCGTTCGCCGTTCACCGTTCACCGTTCGCCGTTCACGGTTCGCCGGGCGGTGTTTCACGTGAAACACCGCCCGCGGCCCCCTATCCCACCGGCGTGAACCGCACCCGCAGCGCGTCCAGCCCCCGCGTGAACACCCCCTGCTCCCGCGGCTCGGGGGCACCGGGCTCCAGCGCCACCTCCGGCAGCGCGTCCAGCAGCTGCGCCACGCCCACCTCGACCTCCGCCTTGGCCAGCAGCGCACCGACGCAGAAGTGCCGGCCCAGGGCGAACGAGAGATGGTCCGCGGCGGCCGAGAAGGCGGTGGTGGACGAAAGATCGGCGCGGTGGATATCGAAGGTGTCCGGGTCGGCGTAGCGCCGCTCGTCGCGCCCGGCCGCGCCGATCAGACAGGTGACGGTGGAGCCCTTGGGCACCTCGCCGCCGCCGATGATGACGTCCTCGGCGACCTGGCGCATGATCATGTGCACCGGCGGGGTGCAGCGCAGCGTCTCCGCGAACGCCGGCGCGATCAGCGAGTGGTCCGCGCGCACCGCGGCCAGCTGCTCGGGGTGGCGCAGCAGGTTGTGCATCAGGCTGGAGATCGCCTTGTCGGTGGTCTCGCCGCCGGCCGTCAGCAGCAGGCTGCAGAACGCCTTGATGTCCTCGTCGCTCATCCGGGTCCCGTCGATCTCCGCGGCACAGAGCGTGGAGAGCAGATCGTCGCCGGGACGGTCGCGGCGCTCGCGGATGACGGGCAGCAGATAGGCGGCGAATTCCTCGCGCGTACGGAGCCCGGCCTCGGCGACGTCCGGGTCCTGGCCGAGATTGCCCAGGAAGCCGATGATCGCCGTGTACCAGCAGTGGAAGCGGTCGTGATCGGCCTGATCCAGCCCCAGCATGTCGACGATGACATTGACCGGGAACCGCGTCGCGAACTCCGCCACCAGATCGACGCTCCCCGATCCCCGGAATTCATCGATGAGTTGACGGGCATTGCGCTCGATGACCGGCAGGAACGACTGCTCCAGGGTGTTGCCGCGGAAGGCGGGCGCCACCAGGGCCCGGCGCACCGCGTGCTCGCGGCCACTCATCTGGAGGATGGTCCGGCCGTGCACCGGCTCCAGCTGCCAGTCGTAGTTGCCCGTGGTGAACACCGGGTCCTTGAAGGCCCGTTCGACGTCCTCGTACCGCGAGACGATGTAGCTCTGGGTGGCCTCGTGGTGCAGCAGCGGGAAGTCGTCGCGCAGCACGCGATACGCGGAGTACGGGTCCGCGGCGAATTCCGGCGACAGGATGTCCGGCGCTTGCGGCGCTGTTCGGTTCACGAGCACGACTCTCCTCAGTAGGTGTACGGGACATGGACCGCGGCATCGCGAGCCGCCCCTCCTACCAAGATCGTCTCTTTGGCGTGCCCTTATCAAGAGAGGCCGGCCCTCCGCATCGCGCGCAAGTGGGTGTCGACGCTCCGGTTCCGCGGCTCGGGCCGTCCCGCGCATCGTTTCGCCCGCACCGCCCTGACCAGGCACGATACGCCGTTCGACGGTAATGACAACGGTCACCGGTGCAGCCTTTGGATCTTTCGCCGAAGTGCGGTTTGCTTCGCATCGACGCCCCAGGAAGGAGCGCGCCCATGACCGAGCACGCCCAGAACCACGGGACCGGCCACCACCACACCAGCGGCCACTCGCACGGCCACGCACACGGTGTCTCCCCGGACGCCGACCGCCGCTGGCTGCGCGCCGCGCTCCTGCTCCTCACCGCCTACATGGCGGTCGAGGTCGTCATCGGCGTCCTGGCCCAGTCCCTGGCCCTGATCTCGGACGCCGCCCACATGCTCACCGACGCGGTCTCCATCGTCCTCGCGCTGATCGCGATGCGGCTCTCCGCCCGCCCCGCGCGCGGCGGCTACACCTACGGCCTCAAGCGCGCCGAAATCCTCTCCGCCCAGGCCAACGGCATCACCCTGCTGCTCCTGTCCGTCTGGCTCGGCTACGAGGCCGTCCAGCGGCTGATCGAGCCGCCCGAGGTGACCGGCGGGCTCGTCCTGATCACGGCCCTCTCCGGCATCGTCATCAACCTCATCTGCACCTGGCTGCTCTCCCGGGCCAACCGCTCCAGCCTCAACATCGAGGGCGCCTACCAGCACATCCTCACCGACCTGTTCGGCTTCGTCGCGACCGCCGTCTCCGGCCTGATCGTGCTGACCACCGGCTTCGCGAGGGCCGACGCGATCGCCACGCTCGTCGTCGTGGCACTGATGCTGAAGGCCGGTACGGGCCTGGTCCGCGAGTCCGGCCGGATCTTCATGGAGGCCGCCCCGGCCGGCGTCGACCCGGACGCGCTGGGCGACCACCTGGTCGCCGAGGACGAGGTCGTCGAGATCCACGACCTGCACATCTGGCAGATCACCTCCGGCCAGCCGGCCCTCTCCGCACACATCCTGGTGGCCCCCGGCGGCGACTGCCACAAGGTCCGCCGCCGCCTCCAGCAGCTGCTCAGCACCCAGTACGGCATCACCCACGCCACCCTCCAGGTCGACCACGTGGGCGAACTGCCCACCGCCCCCGACGTCCTGACCCTCGGCCCGGCACCCGCGCCCAAGCCCGAACCGCACGCCACCGACCACTGCGAGGACGCCCACGGCCCGGTGCACCGGCCGGGCCCGCATCGGCACTGACGCCCCGCGTCCTGGCGGGGTGTTTCCCGCGGCACGGGAGCGCGTGAGGTCCCGGGCGGCGTTCCCCAACGCCTCAGACGACGTCGCCCAACGCCACGAGCAGGGCCCGGGCCTCGGTGTGCAGACGGTCGACGTCGACGTTGCGGCAGGAGGCCTCCAGTCCCAGGGCGGACGACCCGGGCGTGTCCGGAATCCAGTAGCACGACCGGTAGACGAGGTACGGCCGGAGCCCGCGGGCCTCGTCCCGGCCGGCTGCCAGGTCGGCCTCGCACAGCTCCTCCGACGGACCCGCGCCCTCCGTCTCCGTCTCGCCCTCCGAGAAGCCCAGCTCCCGCCGGTACGGTGCGGCTGCCGTCGGCAGGTCCAGCATGGCCTGGGCGAACTCCCGTACATGGGCACCGTCCTCGAACGGCACGAACTCGCTACCGTGCGGCGTCACGGCCCACAGCAGCCGGCGCCACCCCGCCTCCACCGGCTCGCGCACCACCACGAGGGCCGAGGGAGTCTTCGCCGTGGGGTCGTCCCGCCACGCGTAACCGAAGACCTCCTCGAAGTCCGCGACACCAGTAATCATCGGCTGCCGGGTATTCCCCTACGATGCGCGCCTTTGCGGCCGGCGTCACCGTCCCCACCGCCTGGTGGATGCGGCGCTCGAACTCCGGGTGCCACTGGCCGAAGCGGGTGATGAGCACCGGGTATTCGATGAAGCCCACCACCTCGAGCCGCCCGTCCTGCTCGTCCACCGCGAAGGCGGCGCCGCGGTCCAGCCCCTCGTCGCGCAGCACTTCGTCCAGGGCGTCCCTGATCCGTTCCGCCTGCTCCGCGTCGGCCGGCTCGGTGACGGTCACCTCGAAGCCCACGCTGACTGACATGCCGTAAGGCCATGGGCAAAACCCAGGTGCGTCCGACGTACCCCTCACCCATTGGCACCGCCCCGGCTCGCGCCCGCCGCCCATCCGGTCTTGCCTGGATATCCGACCATCTGGCCACATCCTCCCCCTCCCGGAAGGACCGGACGCGATGTCAGCGAGCGCACCCGTACGCCTCCGCGGCCGGGTGACGGAGGCGGCACGCCTGCCCGACCAGCCCCCGCGCCGGCCCGGCCGCGCGCTGGGCGCCTGCGTGCTGCTGCTCATCGGCACGCTCCTCCTGCCGCTGAGCCTGGCCACCGTATGGGCGCGCAGCGAACTGACCGACACCGACCGGTACGTGGCCACCGTCGCGCCCCTCGCCGCGAACCGGGCCGTCCAGGACGCCATCGTTCACGACGTCACCAACGGGGTGATGACCCACGTCCGCCTGGACGGCCTCCTGAAGGCCATTCCCCGTACGGAGCGGGGCGCGCTGCTGAAGCGCTTCACCCGCGGGCTGCGCGAATTCGTCGACAAGCAGGTGCGCCAGGTCGTCACCGGCCGCGCCTTCCCCGCCATCTGGACCGGCGTGCACCGCAGCGCCCACCAGGCGCTCGACGGCAGCCTCACGGCCTCCGGCGACGCCCCGGTGACCCTCGACCTCACCCCGATCCTCGACCGCGTCCGCCACCAGCTCGCCGGCAACGGCCTGGGCCTCGACATCACCCAGCGCATCCCCCGCCTGAGCGCCAAGGTCGTCCTCCTGCGCGCCCCCGACGTCCCCCGCGCCCGCCACGCCTACCAGGCCGTCCGCACCGCCGCGCCCCTGCTCCCGTCCGCCGCGGCCCTCTGCCTGCTGGCCGGGTTGCTGTTGGCCCGGCGCCGCCGCCGGGCCCTGATCTGCGCGGGGGCGGGGTGCGCCGCGACGGCCGCGCTGCTCGCGGCGGCCCTCGCGTTGCTGCGCGCCCGCGCCCTGGACGGCCTGCCGTCCGTGGTCCCGCGGGCCGCCGCGTCGGCGTACGCGGATGCGCTCACCGGTTCGCTGCGCGACGGGGTGTGCGTGGTCATCGGGGCGGCCCTGGCGACGGCCGCGGTGGCCGCGGTGGGGCCGCCGGTGGTGCGGGCGGTGCGGCGGCTGTGCGCTATGGGGTCGCCTTGACCTCGGCGAGGAAGGCGGCCCAGGAGGCGGCGGTGAAGGCCAGCAGGGGGCCGGTGCGGTGGTGCTTGGTGTCGCGGACGGCGATGGCGGGGGTTTCGGGGTGAGCGGTGGAGAAGGTGCCGATCTCTATGCAGTCCGAATCGTCGGCGCTGTAGCTGGACTTGTGCCAGCCATTCGCACCCTGGTCAAGGTTCCAGAGCATGGGCCTTCCTTCTGTTCAACTTCCTTCGCGCCACTCCTGGATGGCTGCCTCCAAGTATCGTCGCGTGTCGCTTGTCGGGAGTGACTGGGCCTGCAGACTGGAGAAGCGACTGATGCCGACCCGGACTTGGGCGGGATCGTCGTTGAAGGCTTCGCCGCCCTCGAAGTACATGATGCTTCCGTCCACCGTGTCGGCATCGGCGAAATTGAGCAGCACGAAGGAGCCGCTCATCCCAAGATGCGCCCCAGAACGAAAGGGGAGCAGTTGAAGAGAGACATTGCTGCGCTCCACGAGCTTCAGCAGGTGCTCGATCTGCTCTCTCATCACCTCTGGACCGCCTACCGGCGTACGCAAGGCCGCTTCCCCGATTACTGCCCACACACGCAGCGGCTTCTCGCGGTCAAGGATGGCCTTGCGTCGCTCGCGCAGATCGATCATTTTGACCAGATCCCGTTCGTTGGACCGTAGCCCGGCTCCAAGATTGATCAGGGTCTGGGTGTATGCGCGCGTCTGCATGATCCCGGGAACCACGAGAGGCTGGAAGGTTCGGATCTCGCTGGCAAGGTCCTCTGCATCGGCCAGATCGACAGCCGCCGGTCCCGCCGTCTTCCCGTACGCAGCCCACCAGCCCCGAACCCTGCTGTATCGGGCCAGCTCAATGAGCCTCCGCCGTACGTCCTGGTCATCCACCTCGTATATGTCCAGGAACGCCATGACATCCGCGACGCTGGCGGCGGTGTGGCCGGACTCCTGCCTGCGCAGTGCCGATGTCCCCAAGCCCAGCCGGTCCGCGATCTCGTCGACGCTGAGTTTTCGTTCCTCGCGCAGCCTTCTCAGCTGCCTGCCGATCAACCGCTTGCGGATGGTCGGAACACCCTTGTACGCCATGGCTGACTCCGATAGGCCGGAAATTCGTCACTTGACGGTGTTGCGCAATCGCCGCCCAGAGGAGGATAGTAGTCGTCAAGTCACTGTCTGTACACGGTGATTGCCACAACAAAACCCCTGGACCAGGTCACCTACCAAAGCACCCCGGCCCAGGGGCCCAACCATCAATCCCCTCACGCGAAGGGAACCGATGACATGCGCAACCGTACCGCGCAACTACTCACCCGTCTGCTGCGAGCACTCGCACCCAGTCACGGCCGGCACCGCCGTACCCCGATGCCACCGCTCCCCATCGCGCCCCCGGCGCAAGCCCGCTCGCCGCGCCATCGGCGAACCGTCCGGCCCGGCGACGAGGCGCCCCTCTGGGACACCCCGCTCGTACGCCCCTACCTCACCGCGTACGAACGGGGCGAGCGCCACCTCACAGGAGTGGCCGCATGATGCGCGACGGCGACGGCGCCCCGCTGCGCCTGCTCCCCTGGCCCGGCCAGCGCGGCAAACGGCTCTACCTGTCCACGGACGGGCCGGACAGCCGGCTCGCCCGTGCCGCGGACGCCACCGAGATCATCCAGCTCGCCATGGCCGCCGAGCTGCTCGACCACAGCACCGCGATGCTCACCCAATACCGGCCCACCACCGACGAGTTGCGGCACCTGTCGAGCTGCCTCACCAGCTCCCTCACCGACGTCCTGCGCATCGCGGAGAGCCGGGGCGGTCGGCTCGGTGACGGGTGAGGGGCGACGTCTAGGCTGTGGCCATGACCTGCCAGTGGTGCCAAGGCACCGGATACACGCCCCGGGCGCTGGCCTATGTGCACGGCGTGGACCCGTTCCACGGGCCGGTCGAGACGGTGCGCCGGTCGGGGGAGTGCAAGCGCTGCCGGGGTACCGGGGCGTACGACGCGCGGCGGGATCCGACGCTGGAGCACTGGCGCGGCGAGGCGCGGGAAGACCGGGCGGACGGTACTCCGTAGGGCTCAGCCGTCGATCCCCAGACGGGCGGCAACAGGGCCGGGGACCTCGTACGGGCGTTCCGGGGGCAGCAGGCGCTGGGCCTGCGGGGAGCGGCCGCCCTGGACCAGTGCGGCGATCTTGTGTACCCGGTCGGTCAGGTCGGTGAGGCCGACCACCCACTCGTCGGCATAGGTGCGGATCAGGTCGCGGCCGATGCCCACCTGGATGCTGTAGTGGTTGAGCGGCGCGCCGCGCAGGGAGCGTTCCGGATCCCATTGGACGTGGACGGCGGCATCGGCGACGGCGGACGGCGCCGAGGTCGTCAACACCCCGCGGGAGAGGGCCTCTTCCCAGCCGGCCCGGGTGATCCGTACCGCCAGGATGCGCTGCTGGCCGGGTTTCCGGGCCCAGTTGCTGCGGTGCATCAGCCAACGGAACGACGGCTTGATCCAGGTCATGCGGCGGAAGGAGAAGGGCGGCACGAAGCGGCCTGCCTGTAGTGCCGCGTCGGCGACGGCGGGGGCGTAGGCCTGGTAGACGGTGAGCGTGCGGGCGTCGTGGTCGGCGCGAATCTGACGGAGCATCGGAGGCAGGGTGCCGGGTGGGGGCCCGGTGCGGCCAGTGGTTTTCGGAGGGCCAGTGGTTTTCGGAGGGGTGGGCGGCCCCGTGGCGCGGCCGCCCGCCCGAAGGCAGGCGGCCGGTGCGGTGCGACCGTAGGGCTCAGATCGCGAGCACCGTCTTCCCCTGTGCGCGCCCCGTGCGGCTGGCCGCGATCGCGTCGGGGGCCTCCTCCAGCGGGACCTCGCGGCCCACGAGGACGGTCAGGCGGCCCGCGTCGACCTGGCCGGCGAGGATTTCGAGGAGCTGGGGGGAGGGGCGGTTGACGAAGTTGAAGCCGCGGAGGTTGTGCTCGGTGAGGACGTCCGCGTCGGCCGAGCCGATGAGGGAGACGGCCGTGCCGCCGTCCCGTACGGTCCGGGTCAGCGCGACGAATTCGTCGGGGTCGCTGATCATGTCGATCAGTACGTCGACGCCGTCGGGGTAGGCCGCCAGGACCTGGTCGGCGACCGGGCCCGCGGTGTGGTCGAAGGTCGCGGCGGCACCCAGGTTGTGCATCAGCTCGGCCATGGCCGGGCGGGCGGTGGCCAGCACCTCGGCGCCGCGGCCGGCCGCCAGCTGGGTGGTGAAGGTGCCGACGCCGCCGGTGGCGCCGACGATCAGCACCCGCCGGCCCTCGCTGATACGGGTCTCCTCGACCAGGTTGTACGCCGTCATCCCGGCCGTCGGCACGGCGGCGGAGGTCGCGTACGTGACGCTGCGGGCGGCCGGGGCGATCGCCTGCTCGTCGGCGACCGCGATCTCGCAGTACGAACCGCCGCCCTGCTCCGGCCGCTGGAACTGCCCGAACACCGCGTCCCCGACGGTGAACCGCCGCACCCCGGTCCCGACCGCGAGCACCTCACCGGCCCCGTCCGACCCCAGGACCAGCGGGAAGGCGGCCGGTACGGCGCTGCCGAACTTGCCGTCGGCGAGCTTCCAGTCGACCGGGTTGAGTCCGGCGGCGGCCAGCCGCACCAGGACCTCGCCCGGCCCTGGCTCGGGCTGCGGCAGATCCACGACCTGCGGCTGTTCACCGAATGCGCTGACTGCTACGGCTCTCATGTGGCGTTCCCTTCCACCCTTCCCCAACCGGAGGTCACCCTTCCCCTACCGGCGGCCGAAGTGGATCGTAAGCACGCCGGTGGGGCCGGATGCGGCAGGAAGAGAGGCGGTGTTCCGGAAGCAACTCGTACGGCCCCTGTCCCGGCCCCCGTTTGTAGGGCCAGGTGCGGGACCGGGCCTCCGGCCTGCCGACCCGGCTATACCGCCTGCAGCGCCGGCGTCGGCGACAGCCGCGCCGCCCGCACCGCCGGATAGAGGCCCGCGACGGTGCCGATCACCAGCGTCGCGCCGAAGCCGCCGCCGACCGCCCACAGGGGCACCACCCAGGGCATGCCGCCGGAGGCCGCGAAGGCGTAGGTGGCGGCCGCGCCCAGGGCGATGCCGGCGAGGCCGCCGAGGCCGGACAGAAGGAGGGACTCGGTGACGAACTGGAGGCGGATCTGACCGCGGGTGGCGCCCAGGGAGCGGCGCAGTCCGATCTCATGGCGGCGTTCCAGCACCGAGATGAGCATGGTGTTGGCGACGCCCACGCCGCCGACGAGCAGCGCCACCCCACCCAGCCCGAGCAGCAGATTCGTAACGGCGCCCTCGGTCGCCGCCTTGGCCTGGAGCGCCGAGGACGGGTCGGTGACCTGCACATTGCGCGGGTTCTCCGGGTCGACGGTGTGCGGGATCAGCTCGCGTACGGCCTGGTCGGAGGCGTCGGTGGAGCGTTCGTAGAGCGCGGTGGGGTGG
This sequence comes from Streptomyces sp. NPDC048483, assembly GCF_040651455.1. NCBI lineage: Bacteria > Bacillati > Actinomycetota > Actinomycetes > Kitasatosporales > Streptomycetaceae > Streptomyces > Streptomyces sp. NPDC048483. The sequence continues at coordinate 18,432 of NZ_JBEZJZ010000048.1, read as the reverse complement.
CCGTCGAAGGCGAGCAGCGTGCGCGCCGCCGACCAGCCGACGAGCGCGGAGCGCTCGATCTCGGGGGCGAGGGGCAGCGGGGCGAGGATGCCGATGACGGTGAAGTAGCGGCCACCGATGGAGACCTGCCGGCCGGGTCCGGAGATGCCGAGCCGCTGGGCGGAGACATGGCCCGTGACGACGGAGGGGTAGCGGCCGTTGGCGGCGTTGAGCCAGGTGCCGGAAGCCATCGACCCGCGGAGCGTACCGAGGAGTCCTTCGCTCGCGGCCTTGAGCGTGATGCCGCCGGTCTCCTCGGGCGGGATCTTCTCGCTGCGGCGGACGGACTGTCCGAGGTCCCCGGTGGCGCCGACCTGCTGGACTCCGTCGATACGGCCGACCGTCCCGGGCGACTGTTCCGGCAGCTGCACCTTTTCGCCGAACATGCCCTGGCCCGGCGTGGCGACGAGCATGTTTGTGCCCAAGGCGTCCAGTTTCTGGAGGAGTTGGGCCTTGCTGGAGGCGGAACTGCCCACCACGGCGATCATGGTCGCGATGCCGATGGCGAGGGCGGACAGGACGACCCGCAGGGGGCGGGTGCGCAGACCGGCGGAGCCGACGTGCAGGACATCGCGGGGACGGAGCGGGGCGGGGGTGAGCCGGGTACGTTTCATCCGGCTGTGCTCCCGGTGCGGGACGCCGTACCGGCGTCCGAGACCACCTGGCCGTCCCGAATCCGTACCTGCCGGGGCAGCTGTGCGGCGATCTCGCTGTCGTGGGTGATGACGGCGATGGTGGCGCCCTCCTTGTTGAGGTCGTGCAGCAGCGCCATGACGGCGGCGCCGGAGGCGGAGTCCAGGGCACCGGCCGGTTCGTCGGCCAGGAGGAGGTCGGGTTCGCCGACCACGGCCCGTGCGCGTGGACGTTGTGGCGACGCGGGGCCTCGTCAACGGTCCCTGCCCCACCCTCGCAACCATGGAGTGCGGCTGGACGCAAACGACGTATCACCGCCAGTGATGCCCGTTGCGCACGCCCGGGACTACAGTCCCGGCGCAGTTGACCATCTTGTCCTTGTCGGCCCGGCTGGGGTCCTTCTGTCCGGTGTCAGACGCCGCCGAAGCCCCCCGCCCCCGCCCGAGCAGGCCGTGGCTAAGAGCGCTGGCCCGGCCATCAACGATGCCCCCACGAGGGGTGTGGTGCGTCGGGCCCTGCCCTGTGTGATGCGCTGCCTCATGCCATTCGCCCGTGCCTCGTACCGAATACCGCAGAGGCTGACACGGTCCGCATTTCGTTTCCCTAACCGATTCTTGGAACTCTGCGGCCGGGCATTTACCTCGGCGAAAGGTGCACCTCAGGTACACATGAGCCCATGCGCGTGCTGGTGGTGGAGGACGAGGAATACCTCGCGGAAATGATCGCCGAGGGCCTGCGCCGCGACGCGATCGCGGCCGATGTCGCCCACGACGGCCTTGAGGCGCTGGGCAAGCTGCGGTTCGGGGCGTACGACGTGCTCGTCCTGGACCGCGATCTGCCCGGTCTGCACGGGGACGAGGTGTGCCGCCGGGTCGTGGCGCAGGGACTGCTGACCCGGGTGCTGATGCTGACCGCGTCCGGCACGGTACGCGACCGGGTCGACGGCCTGGGGCTGGGCGCCGACGACTATCTGACCAAGCCGTTCGCGTACGAGGAGCTGCTCGCCCGGGTCCTGGCGCTCGGCCGACGCGTTAGGCCCGCCCTGCCGCCGGTCATCGAACGGGCCGGGGTCAGCGTCGACACCGCGCGCCGTCTCGCCCTCCGCGACGGCCGCCCGCTGCCGCTGTCCCGTAAGGAATTCGCGGTGCTGGAGGTGCTGCTGCGCGCCGACGGGGCCGTGGTCAGCGGCGATGACCTGATCGAGGAGGTCTGGGAGGAGCACACCAGCTACCGCACCAACGCCGTCCGCGTCACCCTCAGCAAGCTGCGCGCCAAGCTGGGCGAGCCGCCGGTGATCGAGACCGTGCCGGGCGCGGGGTACCGGATGAGCGGCGGGGACCGGACGGGAGGCGGGCAGCACACGGGCAACGGGCAGCACACGGGCGACGGGCGGCGGACGGGCGGCGGCGGGTGAAGGCTCCCCGGCTCCCGCGGAGCAGCGAACGCGTCCGGCTCACCGCTCTCTACGGCGGGCTGCTGGTGCTGGCGGGCGCGATGCTCGTCGCCCTGGTCTTTGTCCTCGTACGGGAGGGCCGTACTCCAGCCTGAGCACCGCGGTGACCACCGCGACCCCCCGCAGCCCCGGCCCGCTCGCCGGTTCCACCCCCATACCCGGTCCGACCATGGCGCCGGCCTCACCCCTACCCGGTTACCGGGGCCCCACGGCCCTGGCCGACCCCCACCTCTACCGCGTCACCAAAGACATCACCGACGCCACCGAACAGGCCGCCCTCAGCCGTCTGCTGACCGTCTCGCTGATCGCGCTGCTGGTCTTCGCCGCCATCTCGGTGGCCCTGGCGTGGTGGATGGCGGGGCGGGTGCTGCACCCGGTCTCGGTCATCACCAGCACCGCCCGCCGGCTGTCCGCGGCCAACCTGCAAGAACGCATCGCCCTGGACGCGCCGCCCGGCGAACTCAAGCACCTCGCCGACACCTTCGACGGCATGCTGGACCGCATCGAGCATCTGGTCTCCGCGCAGCAGCGGTTCGCCGCCAATGCCGCCCATGAACTGCGCACCCCGCTCGCGGTGCAGCGCGCCGCCGCCGAGATCGGCCTGGCCGACCCGGACCCCGCCAACGTACGGCGCATCCGCGGCAAGCTGATGGAGGTCGCCGAGGACAGCGAGCAGCTGATCGAGGGGCTGCTGCTGCTCTCCGTCTCCGACCAGGGGCTACAGCGCCGCGAGCCGGTCGCGCTCGGCGATCTCGCCAGGACCGTCACCGCGGAGTACGCCGATGACGCCTGGCGGCGCGGGCTGACCGTCGCCACCGACATATACCCGCTGACCGTCGACGGCGACCCCGTCCTGCTCGCCCCTCTCGTCCGCAACCTGGTCGCCAACGCCGTGGGGGCACCTCCCATGCCCGTTCAGGGCTATGGGGGGAGCCACAACCACCCCGACGGCCGGATCACCCTCAGCATCGACGACCGCACCCTGGAGATCACCAACACCGGCCCGCCCGTCCCCGCCGAGTCCGTCCCGTACCTCTTCGAGCCGTTCCGCCACCTCGAGGCCCGCCGCCACGCCCCCGGCGAGGGCGCGGGCCTGGGCCTGTCCATCGTCGCCTCCATCGCCCGCGCCCACTCCGCGGAGGCCACCGCCCACCCGAATCCGGGCGGCGGGCTGACGGTTCGGGTGTCCTTTCCGGCGCGGTTGCCCGAGTGAGGGCCCATGGCCGGGCGCCGGTCCACGGCGGGCCGAGGAGCCGGGACCCGATTGCCCGCATGACGGGACCTCGGCGCCGGGGCGGGATTCAATGAGTCCATGATCCGGTTCGACTCCGTCACCAAGCGGTACCCGGACGGCACCACCGCCGTCGACGGCCTCTCCCTCGAGGTCGGCGAGGGAGAGCTGGTAACCCTCGTCGGCCCGTCCGGCTGCGGCAAGACGACGACCATGATGATGGTCAACCGACTCATCGACCCCACCCACGGCACGATCCATGTCGACGGCTCGGACATCTCCGGCGTCGACCCGGTCAAACTGCGCCGCCGCATCGGCTATGTCATCCAGCAGACGGGCCTCTTCCCGCACCGCACAGTCCTCGACAACACCGCGACCGTGCCGTACCTGACCGGCTGGAAGAAGGCCAAGGCGCGCGAACGGGCCGCCGAACTCCTCGACTTGGTCGGCCTGGACCCGGCCGTCTACGGCTCGCGCTATCCCGACCAGCTCTCCGGCGGCCAGCGCCAGCGTGTCGGCGTGGCCCGCGCGCTGGCCGCGGATCCGCCCGTCCTGCTGATGGACGAGCCGTTCGGCGCCGTCGACCCGGTCGTCCGCGACCGGCTGCAGAAGGAATTCCTGCGCCTCCAGGCCGCCATGCACAAAACGGTGCTGCTGGTCACCCATGACATCGAGGAGGCCATCCGCCTCGGCGACCGGATCGCGGTCTACGGCGAGGGCCGCATCGAGCAGTACGACACCCCCGCCGGCGTCCTCGGCGCCCCGGCCTCCCCGTACGTCGCCGAATTCGTCGGCAGTGACCGGGCGTTGAAGCAACTCTCGGTCACCGGCATCGACCGCGACGACCTGGAACGCCCGCCGTTCGCCCGCCTCGGCGAACCGGCCGCGGAGGCGGCCGGCCGCCTGCGCGCCGAGGGCGCCCGCTGGGCGGTGGTCCTCGACGAGAGCGGCGAGCTGCACGGCTGGGTCGGCACGGAGGACATGGCCGCGACGACCGGCCAGGTCTCCGACCACGCCCGCCGCATGGAGGCCTGGGTACCGGTGACCGGCACCCTCAAAGCGGCCTTCGGCGAAATGCTCAAGCACGACGCGGGCTGGATCGCGGTGCTGGACGGCCACCGCTTCCTCGGCGTCCTCACCCCGACCACGCTCCACGAGGCGCTGCGCCGCACCATCGACTCGGACGAACGAGGGGTACCGCGGGAGCGGGCGGAGGTGGATTCGGTGCCTACGGAATGAAGCCGGCGGAGTGACAGGGGCGGTGTTTCACGTGAAACACACACGACCGGCGGTTTCACGTGAAACGGCCACCGGCGGCTGTTTCACGTGAAACACCGTCTTCAGCGACGTCATGGCGACGATTTCTTCGGCAACAGCCCTTTCCGCACGAGGTAGTTGCGCGCCACATCCGCCGGCAACCGCCGCCAGCTGTCCACCTGCTCATTGAGCCGCGCCAGCTCCGCCGTGGTCAGCACCTTGTTGAGGCGGTTGAGCGCGGCGGTCGCCCGCGCGCTGCCCGCGCGGGAGCGGTTGACGAGGGGGATGACGTTGTCGGCGTTCTGCAGCTTCTTGTCGTCGGCGAGCAGCACCAGGCCGAACTGGTCGAGCGTGGCATCGGTGCTGGTGGTGAGCACCATCTGGTCCTGACCGTTCTGTACGGCCTGTTTGGCGGGGGTGGTGCCGACGCCCTTCGGGTCGACGGCGGTGATGGTGATGCCGTAGGTCTTCCGCAGGCCGGGTGCACAGAACGGCCGCTGGACGCACTCGTCGCCCGCCGCCAGCCGCACCGGCAGCTTGGCGCGGCCGAGGTCGCTGAGGGTTTTGAGACCGTGCTTGCGGGCGTACGAGGCGCTCACCGCGAAGGCGTTCCGGTCGACGGCCCGGCCCGCGGGAAGCGCCGTCAGACCGCGGGGAGCGGCCAGCTTGCGCAGTGCGGCCATGGTCGCGCCGACGTCGGGCGAGGCGACCGGAGCGGCTTTCGGCCCGTTGTCCTTGGCGTTGAGCCAGTCGGCGAGGGTAGCGGCGTACTCGGGGACGACATCGATCTGGCCGCTCTCCAGGGCCGGTTCGTACAGCTCGCGGTTGCCGACGGTGAGGAGGTCGGTGCGGTATCCGGCATGGCCGAGCAGCGCCGCGTACATCTGGGCGAGCAGTTCGCTTTCGGTGAAGCCGGCCGAGCCGATGGAGAGATGACGGCTGTCCCCGGGGGAGGCGGTGATCGCGCTCCGGTTCTCCAGCGAGGGCCCACCGGCGCAGCCGACCAGGACGGCAGCGGCAGCGATCGTTACGACAGCGGCGCGGGCCCCTCTCACCGGTTCCACCTCCTCACCGGTTCGGCCGCCTCACCGGATCCGCCCCCGCACCCACGGAGGTGTCCATCGCTGCCCCTGCTCGAACGCGGCCTCCATCAGCAGCGCGAACACCGCGACAATCACCGCCCCGGCGACCACCTGCGGGGTGCTGGCGAGATGGAAGCCCGCCGTGATGATCCGGCCCAGCCCGCCGCCGCCCACCAGCGCGGCGAGCGTGGCGGTGGCCACCAGCTGTACGGCGGCGATCCGGATACCGGTCAGGACCAGCGGAAACGCCAGCGGCACCTCGACCCGCCACACCAGCTGCGTACCGGTCATCCCCATGCCCCGTGCGGCCCGCACCACGTTCTGGTCCACCTCGCGCATCCCCACGTACGCATTGGTCAGCAGCGGCGGAATGGCGAACAGCACGAGGGCGATGATGGTGGGCCACTGCCCGGACCGTCCGATGGGCGTCAGCAGGAGCAACACCAGTACGGCGAAGGTCGGCACCGCGCGGCCGATGTTGGCGAGGTTGACGGCCAGCGCGCCGCCGCGGCCGAGGTGGCCGAGCGTGAGGGCGATGGGCAGCGCGATCAGGGTGCTGATGGCCAGGCAGGCGAAGGTCAGCACGAGGTGTTGCTCGAGGCGGTGCCAGACGCCGTTCTCGCCGGACCAGTTGGCGGCGGTGGTCAGCCAGGACCAGACCGCGGACAGGGTGTTCATGCCCGCCGGCCGGATGCCGTCAGCGGCCGTCTGCTGCGCGCACCGCCTGTCGCACGCGCGCGCGGCCGCGCCTTTCGGCCGGCCCGCCGCCACGGTGTGAGCAGCCGCTCCGCCCCGAGCAGCAGCAGGTCGAGGACGACGGCGATGATCACGCACAGCACCGACGCCGTCAGCACCTGCGCCTTGAAGAACGCGTTCATCCCGGCGTAGATGAGGTTGCCCAGACCGCCGTACCCGACGATCGCCCCGACCGTGGTGAGCGCGACCGCCGAGACGGTGGCGATCCGCAGCCCGGCCATCGCGGCGGGCAGCGCCAGCGGCAGCTCCACGGTCAGCAGTTGGCGCATCGGCCCGTACCCCATCCCGCGCGCGGCCTCCTTGGCCTCGGCCGGGACGCCGTCCAGTCCGGCCAGGATGTTCCGTACGAGCAGGGTGAGCGAGTACAGCGCGAGGCCGACCACGACGAGGGTGGCCGAGAGCCCGTAGACCGGCAGCAGCAGGGAGAACATCGCCAGCGACGGGATCGTGTAGATCACGGTGGTGATGCCGAGCACCGGCCCGAGCGTCCAGCGCCGGCGCCGGGCCAGCAGCGCCAGCGGGACCGCGATCAGCAGCCCGAGCGCCACCGAGGTCACCGTCAGCTGGAGGTGCTGGGCGACCGCGTCGAGCAGGATCTGCCGACGGGTGCTCAGGTAGTCGCCGCAGATCCAGTCGTTACGGGCCAGGCAGTCGTCCGGCGGCGGTGCGGTCACGGTACGAGTCCATCCCGGCGGCGGCGGGGTGTCGCGCCCACCGCGTCCAAACGGGGCCCGGGGTCGCGGGATCTCGGGGTCGCCGGGCGTTGCCGCACTCCTTCGCGCACTTACTTCACGTACACACTTCGCGTACACACCCCTGGTATACATCCAGCGAATACACGCTGTGTATAGTCCCCTGAGTCCGTTCGACCGATGGTCGGCGCGGTGGGTCATGTCCTGCCGTGCCGCGCTGCGCCCTGCCCAAAACCGCAGTTCAGAGGGTGTATACGGCCGAGTCGCGGACGCCCGTACACCGTCCGCGTCCGAAAGAGGCCCGCATGCCGAAGCGGAAGTCCGCAGCCCGCCGTCAGTCCATAGCCGGGCTGCTGGCGGCCACCACCCTGACCCTGGCCCTCAGCGGCTGCGCCTCGTACGACGTCACCGCCCCGGCGGACGCCCGCGCCGACGCAGCGGCGGCCACGGATGCAACGAACGGGGACGCCAAGAACGGGGACACGAAAAACGGGGACGCCAGGAGCAAGGGTTCCGCCGACGTCGACTGCAACAAGGCCAAGTGCGTAGCGCTCACCTTCGACGCCGGCCCCAGCGAGAACACCAACCGGCTGCTCGACATCCTCAAGAAGGAGAAGGTGCACGCGAGCTTCTTCATGCTCGGCAAGAACCACATCGACGAACGCCCCGCCGAGGTCAAGCGGATCGACGCCGAGGGCCATGAGCTCGCCAACCACACCTGGTCGCACCAGATTCTGACCGACATCGAGCCGGCCGAGGCCAAGCGGGAGCTGTCCCGCGTCCAGGACGCCGTCAAGAAGATCACCGGCAGGACGCCTCAGCTGATGCGCCCGCCGCAGGGCCGCACCGACGAGAACGTCTCCCGGATCAGCAAGGAACTCGGCCTGGCGCAGGTCCTGTGGAGCGTGACCGCCAAGGACTACCAGACCACCGACTCGGACCTGATCACCAAGCGGGTGCTGGACCAGACCGAGCGCGACGGCATCATCCTGCTGCACGACATCTACAAGGGCACCGTCCCGGCCGTCCCCGGCATCATCAAGCAGCTCAAGCAGCGCGGCTACACGATCGTGACGGTCTCCCAGCTGCTCTCACCGGCGAAGCCGGAGCCGGGGATGGCCTACCGGCCGTAGCCGCCTCGAGCCGTGAGCACAGGGCACCCGCCAGGGCATACGAAAGGGGGCGCCGGCATCGACCGGCGCCCCCTTCGCTTACCGCAGGCTCAGCCCTGCGACCGCTCCGCCTCCAGGCGCTTGCGGTCGGCCGCGCCGGGCGACGCGGCCGGTGCGTTCGGCGGCGTCGTCCCCTTCCCCGACCCCGGAGCCTGCGACGGACCGCCGGCTCCCGGCTTGCGCGGTAGCGGCACGGCCTCGGTGTCCTGCGGGAACGTCAGCTGCTGGCTCTGCCACTCCAGCGCCGGAACCACCTCGCGCCGCCAGGTGGCGAACTGATGGCTGCCGCGCGGCAGGATGATGGAATCGACCGTCATCGGCGACTTGGCTGCCTGGATGAACTTCATGGTGTCGCCGTAATTCGGCTCGCCCTTACGGCTGCTGGCCACCAGCGCGGAGACCTGCGGCGCGGGCAGGTGCTTGAGCCGCCACAGCAGATCGTGCTCCCGCTCCCGCTTCGCGCCCTCGATGCCGGTGCCGAAGAGGCTGCCGGTGGTCAGGTCGTCCTTGATCGCGTAATCGCCGGAAAGGGAGACCGCCGAGGTGTAGATCTTCGGGTTGCGCATCGCCAGCTGCAGCGAACACGTACCACCGGACGAATACCCGAACGCGCCCCAGGCACTGGGGTCACGCCCGACCCGGTACGCGGACTTCATCGCATCCGGCAGGTCCTTGGTGAAGAACGTCTCGGCCTTCGGCCCGCCCGGCACATCCACGCACTCGGTGTCCCGCGGCGGCGCGATCGTCGGCCGGACCATCACGATCACGGTCGGCTGCATCCTGCCCTGCGCGATCAGCCGGCCCGCGTTCTGCGGCACCTGGAGATGCTGCGCGAGGTTCATGATGCCGCCGGGGTAGCCGCTGATGACGACCATGACGGGGAACCGCTGGCGGCGGAACTGCGGCTGGAAGTACTGCGGCGGCAGATAGACGAAGCCCGGGTTGATGGCCCGGGTGCGGCGGCCGATGATCCGTACGGACTCGACCTTGCCCACCTTGTCGGCGGGCCCCTTGGGCAGCCCCGTCACCCGATCGAGGCCCTGGGGACCGGCCGGCTGGACCAGTCCGCCCTTGATGTTGCCGATCGACGCGTACTGCCCGCCGTTCTTGCTGATGGACGCCGGTGCCTGCTCGTTGTTGCCCAGCAGCTCGTCCCAGCTGCCGTAGAACTCAAAGCTCGAATTCACCGCGAGAGCGAGCGCGCACACAATCGACAGCTGGGTGGCCACGATGGCACCGAGCCTGCCCAGCACAGGGCGGACTCCGCTCCGCGACAGCCGGGGCCAGAGCCACACCGTGGCAGCCACACAGGCCAGAGCCAGCACGACCACCATGATTTCGAGCGACTGACTGGTCAGCCCCATGCGCCCACATCTCCCGTCACCCCCGAAAGGGTTCTTGCCTACGTACCGGCCGCCTAGAGGCACAACGGGCGGCTCGGGACAATGGTCACCGGGAAAGATGGGCACACCCGCTAATCGGATACCTGAACGACCATCTTCTTACCTATCTCTTGCTCAACCGTTTCCGCGGCGTGATACGGGACGGTGATACGGGGTGTGGTGCGGGGCCCGACGGGCAGATCGGGGGCGGGCCGGCGGCGGGCTGGGCGCCCCTCCCCCGGTAACAGGGGCGCCCAGGTCTCGTCATCCGCCACCTCGCCCTCACGTCGTCCCGCCCTCACGTCATGGCACTCGGCAGCGGGCTGCGGCTTCGGGCTCCGGGCTCCGGACTTCGGGCTCCGGACTTCGGGCTCACACCCCGATATCCCGCCCGTCCTTACGCCACACACTCACCACGGACGGCCGCACCAACGCCCCCGGCCCGTCCGGCCACTGGGACGCGGGCTTCTCCACGCTCGCCCCGTCCACCTCGCCCGGATGCTGTACGGCCACCAGCACCCGCCGCTCCTGGACGATCGGCCCGCAGGTCTCGGCCCCCGTAGGCACCGTCAGGAACTGCTTGACCTCACCGCGCCGGGGCCCGGCCGTTGCCACTCCGAACAGCCCGTCATGACTGCCCAGGGCATTTCCGTCCGTCGAAATCCACAGATTCCCGTACGGGTCGAACGTGATGTTGTCCGGGCAGGAAATCGGGCTGACCTGGTCCTTGGGGAACCCGCCGTAATACGTGGCCGGATCCGCGGGATCTCCGCACACCAGGAAGAGCCGCCAGTGGAAACGCCGGGCCGCCGCATCGTCCCCGCGCTCCCGCAGCTCCACAATCTGCCCGTGCTTGTTGCCGTTCCGCGGATTGGCCTCGTCCGCCGCGGCCTTCCCGGTCTTACCCCGGTCGCTGTTGTTCGTCAGCGCGATATACACCCGCCCGGTGCGCGGACTGGGCTCGACGTCCTCCGGGCGGTCCATCTTCGTCGCGCCCACCTTGTCGGCGGCGATCCGCGTGAAGACGTACACCTCTTCCGCGCTCATTCCCGGCACAAACGACGTATCGCCGCTCGCCAGCGGAATCCATTCCCCCGCTCCGTCGAACTCCCCGTCCGCCGGCAACTTCCCGGATCCGTCGATCTCCCCCGCGGCACTGTCCCCCGTGAACTTGGCGACATACAACGTCCCCTCGTCCAGCAACGTCCGATTGTGCTCACGCGCGGCCGGCCCACCGCCCCGCTTCATCCTCTTGGCAGAGACAAACTTGTAAAAATAGTCGAACTTTTCGTCATCGCCCATATACAGGACAGGGCGGCCGTCTTCCGTCAGCCGCGGTTCCGCCGCCTCGTGCTTGAACCGGCCCAAAGCCGTCAACTTCCGCGGTGTGGCCTCCGGGTCACAGGGATCGATCTCCACGACCCACCCGAACCGATTCACCTCGTTCGGCTCGCGGGCCACATCGAACCGCTTGTCGAACCGCTCCCACTTCCGCTGGCTGGCGCCCCCGGTAATCCCGTACCGCTTGAGCCGCGCGGCGACCACCGGATCGGCGACGGAGTCCCCATGGGCGAAATACTGGTGGAAATTCTCCTCGCCGGACAGCACCGTTCCCCACGGCGTAATGCCGCCACCGCAGTTGTTCAACGTCCCGAGAATGCGGGTGCCTTCGGGATCGGCCGAGGTCTTGAGCAGCTCGCTGCCCGCCGCCGGGCCCGTCACCTCGAACGGCGTCGTACCGGTGATCCGCCGGTTCAGCCGGTGGCGGGTGACCGCCGTCAGCCGGCCGCTCCGCTCCTCCTCCTGCGCGACGAGTACGGATATTCCGTGCGCCGCCCAGCCGATCTCCGCCTGCTCCCGGGTCGGGTTCTCCGCGTCGTATCCGGCGAACATCAACTGCTCGTCCGTGTACTCATGGTTGATCACCAGCAACTGCCGATCACGCTCACCCGGCAGGTCCAGCACCGCCATGTAGTCATTGTTGTAACCGAACTGCCCGGCCTGGGCCTTGGCCGACTGCCGATCCGGGTGAAAGGCCGGCGCCCCCCGCAGAATCGGGTCACCCCACCGAATGACGACATTCTGCGCATGCCCGTCGGAGACCGTGACGGAATCAGCGGTATTCGGCGCAACTGCGGTGAATCGCAGCCCCCGCGCACCCTTTCCGCGACCGTCCCCATGGCTCTGCCCCTTCGACGCGGCCACGGCTTCCTGCGCCGCCCCCGCCCCAACCCCTACAGCCCCGACCGCACCCGCAACCGTGACCACCGCAGCCGCCCGGACCACCGAACGCCGCGACAGCGCACCGGCGATGACATCCCCGACATATTCGTTGTCACTCACATTCGGCGTCTCATGAAAACAGGCATCGCCACAGCGATACCTGCAGGTCATGGCCGAACGCCCGCCCGGATGAGAACCGATCAACGGCAGAAACTTGCGCACACTTCCCCCTGAGAAGCACGTAGAGGCCTGTAGAACCACGTAGATCCGTCCAGATCCACGATGACCGGCGAACAACCCTGACAAGCACCGACAAGCACCGACCGGGACCGACAGGACGCCGAATGACGCCGAATGTCGCCGGAGAACATCAAACGATTCGGCAACAACTTCGCCCTGGCCACTCGCCCGTTCGCCTGCCCGACTGAGAATCGAACGCGAACCGCCGTGACGCTATGTGCCCCGCCCCCACGCACGGCAACGCAAACATGAACTTCCCATGAATCCCAGGCCGATACGATTACGCGCGAGACCGTACGAACGGTCAAAACCTTCCGTACGCAGGGTCAATGGCCGGCCAACCTCTCCACACCTCCGGATCGCCCGCCACACAAGGCGCGGGGTCCCACGGTGAGGCCGGTGCAGGCCGCTACCCTTACGTATCCGTCCTGGTCAGGGACATGTCTGTGCTTCACGGACATTCGCCGCACCCACCACACGCAAGAGAGGTTCGCCGATGGGCATTCGGAGTCTGCTGCGCAACGCTTTCGGTCGCTCCAAGGCGGCCCGCGAAGAATCCGGCGTGGCAACGAGCGGCGCCAATACGACGCCGGAATCGGCAACAATCCCGGAGGCCCGCGAGGAATCCACCCCGGCCGCCACCCCGGACCCCGAGGTCCCGGCGGCACGTACGGCCCCCAGCGAGACGCCGACCCCGACGACGCCCACTCTTCCCGCCCAGGGCAGCCGGGCGGACCGCGATGCGGAAGCGGCTGTTCCTTCCGTACGGGAGGACGTCACGCTGGATGAGGAGCCTGAGGTGGCCCGGCGGTCGGCGGTGGCCGATGAGGCCGCTGTGGCCGATGAGGCCGATGAGGCCGACGCCCCTGCCGTGATCGACGAGCCGACGGTGGCCGATGAGGCTGCCACGGCCGACGAGGCCGCGGTGGACGCCAAGCCCGTCGTGGACACCGTGGACGACGCCCCTGCGGCGGCCGCCGCCGTCACCACCGAGCCCGCGGCAACCGCAGAGCCGGCGGCCACGGAGCCCGCCGAGACGCCCGAGGCACCCGAGGCACCCGAGGCACCCGAGGCGACGGACCCGGTCGAGCCGGAGGCGAAGGCCACGCCGGAGCCCGAGTCCGCCGCCGCACCGAAGGCCACGCCGGAGCCCGAGTCCGCCGCCGCACCGAAGGCCACGCCGGAGCCCGAGCCCGAGAACCCCCAGCCGGCCGCCGCCCTCTCCCTCACCAAGGTGGAGACCGCCGCCCCCGCCCTGGTCCCCCTCTACAAGGCCGCCTCCGCCACCCTGGCGAAGCACCACCTCGCCACCCAGCGCGCCGCCGTCTACCTGGTCCTCGACCGGTCCGGCTCGATGCGTAACTACTACAAGGACGGCACGGTCCAGAACCTCGCCGAACAGGCCCTCGGCCTCTCCGCCAACCTGGACGACGACGGCATCGTCCCCGTCATCTTCTTCTCCACCGACATCGACGGCACCGCCGACCTCGGCCTCACCCACTACGAGGGCCGCATCGAGGAGCTGCACGCCGGCCTCGGCCACATGGGCCGGACGAACTACCACTGGGCCATCAACGCCGTGGTCGAGCACTACAAGAAGTCCGGCAGCACCGCCCCCGCCTTCGTCATCTTCCAGACCGACGGCGCCCCCACCTCCAAGCCGGCCGCCGAAAAGGCGCTGTGCGAGGCGGCGGAACTCCCCATCTTCTGGCAGTTCGTCGGCTTCGGCGACCCGGACGCCAAGGGCTTCGACTTCCTGCGCAAGCTCGACGACCTGGCCGTCCCGGAGAAGCGCATCATCGACAACGCCGGCTTCTTCCACGCCGGCCGCGACCCCCGCGCCCTCTCCGCCGACGAGCTCTACCAGCAGCTGATGGTCGAATTCCCCGAGTGGCTCACCGAGGCCCGCACCGCCGGCGTCCTCAAGGACAACTGACCCACACCCACACCCCACTCACCGGCTGCGGCCGGGCCCTCACACCGGGCCCGGCCGCAGCCGTCGTTGTTCCCGTCGGCGTGCGCACCGGGCGCCTTGCACAGCAGGCGAGCTCCCGCACCATTCCCTAGGCTGATGGGGTGATATGCCCCGTTTCCACCCGGCGCTCTCGTGGAACGGCCGGGTGACCGGGGTTGCCGTACCGGCCGAGCGAGGCGGGTCCCCATGAGCAAGGCAGCAGCCCCTCGCCCCGCCCCGAGCTGGGCCGCGCCCCCCGACCCCCGCCGCTGGTGGGCTCTCGTCGTGATCGCGATCGCGCAATTGATGGTGGTCCTGGACGCCACGATCGTGAATATCGCGCTGCCGTCGGCCCAGCGCGACCTGGGGATATCGGATGCGAACCGGCAGTGGGTGATCACCGCGTACACGCTCGCGTTCGGCGGGTTGCTGTTGCTGGGCGGGCGGATCTCGGACCTGGTGGGGCGGAAGCGGACGTTCGTGGTGGGGCTGGTGGGCTTCGCGGTCGCTTCGGGGCTGGGCGGGGCGGCGAGCGGGCCCGAGCTGCTGTTCGGGGCGCGGGCATTGCAGGGGGCATTCGCGGCATTGTTGGCGCCCGCCGCATTGTCTTTGCTGACCACCACCTTCACGGTCGGGAAAGAGCGGAGCAAGGCGTTCGGGATTTACGGGGCCATTGCGGGTGGGGGCGCGGCCATCGGATTCATTGCGGGTGGGCTGCTGACCGAGTATCTGAGCTGGCGCTGGTGTCTGTACGTCAATGTGCCGGTTGCTGTCCTTGCGCTGGCCGGGGCCGCGGTTTTTCTGCAGGACAAGCGGGAGCGGGGCGGGGCGCGGCTGGATGTGCCGGGTGTGCTGCTCGGATGCGGTGGGCTGGTCGCGATCGTCTATGGGTGCAGTGAGGCGCAGCCGCGCGGGTGGGGCGATGGGCGGATTGTGGGACTGCTGGTCGGTGGGCTGGCGCTGCTCGCCCTTTTCGGCTGGTGGCAGACGCGTGCCCGATATCCGCTGCTGCCGCTGCGCATCGTGCGGGACCGGAATCGGGGCGGCGCCTTTCTGACCATCGGGCTGGCCGTTATCGGCATGTTCGGGATGTTCCTGTTCATGACGTATTACCTGCAGACCGTGCTGGGGTATTCGCCGGTCAGGACCGGGCTGGCCTTTCTGCCCCTGGTCGCGGCGATCGTCGTCGGCTCGACGCAGATTTCGGCGCGGCTGCTGCACCGCCTCGCGCCGCGCCGGCTGATGGTCCCGGGTGCCCTGCTCGCCGCCGTCGGCCTGTACACGCTGACGTATCTGACCGCCCGGCCCGCCTACGTCTCCCATGTCCTGCCCGCCGAGCTCCTTGTCGGTCTGGGGATGGGGTTGGTCTTCATGCCGGTGATGGCGACGGCCACGTCCGGGGTCGCGCCGCAGGACTCGGGGGTCACGTCCGCGACCGTCAACACGGCGCAGCAGGTGGGGGGTTCGCTCGGTACGGCATTGCTGAACACGATCGCCACCTCGACGAGTGCGACGTATATCGCGGCCCATCTGGCGGATGCGGCGAGGCGGGTCGGCGACCAGGGCATTCCTCCCGCCGTGCGGAGCGGGATCGTGCGGGACGGGGTGGTGGACGGGTTCGCGGTGGCGATCGGGGCGGGGTCGGCGATCATGCTGCTGGCCGCCGTCGTCGCGGGCCTGATGGTCAATGGCCGGGCACCGAAGCCGCCGGTTGCGGCCCCGGCTCCGCGCATCCCGGACGCGCGTCAGTGAGGCGTCACGAGGACCCGGAAGTGGCCCGCAAAAGGCCGCGACGGCGCCCCCACCCCGTCCAGTACGATATTGACGTTCCGTAAAGCAAATCATCACTCACCGTAGCGACTTGGGAGCAGCCGGCAATGGCTCGACACCTCATCACCAGCGCCCTTCCGTATATCAACGGGATCAAGCACCTGGGCAACATGGTGGGGTCCATGCTCCCGGCCGATGTCTACGCCCGGTATATGCGGCAGCGCGGGCACGACGTGCTCTACATCTGTGCGACGGATGAGCACGGAACCCCTGCCGAACTCGCGGCCAAGGAAGCCGGGCAGTCGGTCGCTGCGTTCTGCGGCGAGCAGCACGACAAGCAGAAGGCGATCTACGAAGGATTCGGACTCGAATTCGATTACTTCGGGCGGAGTTCGTCGCCGGAGAACCGGGAGCTGACGCAGCACTTCGCGCGCAAGCTGCACGAGAACGGCTTTATCGAGGAGCGGGCCATTCGGCAGGTCTACTCGATCGCCGATGAGCGCTTCCTGCCCGACCGCTACATCGTCGGTACGTGTCCGCACTGCGGCTACGACAAGGCGCGCGGCGACCAGTGCGAGAACTGCACCCGGGTGCTGGACCCGACCGATCTGATCGACGCGCGCTCGGCGATCAGCGGCAGCGGTGAGCTGGAGGTGCGGGAGACCAAGCACCTCTTCCTGCTCCAGTCGAAGCTGCAGCACGAGGTCGAGGGCTGGCTGGAAGGCAACGGCAGCAAGGAGTGGCCGACCCTGGCGTCGTCCATTGCGCACAAGTGGCTGACCGAGGGGCTCCAGGACCGGGCGATCACCCGCGACCTGGACTGGGGCGTTCCGGTGCCGGCCGATGTCTGGCCGGAACTGGCGGCCGAGGGCAAGGTCTTTTATGTGTGGTTCGACGCGCCGATCGAGTACATCGGGTCGACAAAGGAATGGGCGGACCAGGCGCCCGAGGAGCGCGACTGGAAGTCGTGGTGGTACGAGGCCGATGACGTCCGGTACACGGAATTCATGGCCAAGGACAATGTGCCGTTCCACAGCGTGATGTTCCCGGCGACGCAGATCGGGACGCGTGAGCCGTGGAAGAGGGTCGATTTCCTCAAGGCCTTCAACTGGCTGAATTACTACGGCGGGAAATTCTCGACGTCGCAGCGCCGGGGAATTTTCACGGACGCGGCGCTGGAACTGCTGCCGGCCGACTACTGGCGCTACTTCCTGATCGCCAATGCCCCGGAGTCGGACGACACGTCCTTCACCTGGGAGCTGTTCTCGTCCTCGGTGAACAAGGACCTTGCGGACACGCTCGGAAACTTCGTCAACCGGGTGCTGTCGTTCTCCCGTAAGCGGTTCGGGGACGAGGTGCCGGCGGGCGCCGAGGCCGGGGCCGCGGAGCAGAAGCTGGGCGAGGAGATCGCCGCGCTGCTGGCGGATTACGAGGGCCACATGGAGGCCCTGCAGTTCCGTAAGGCGGCCGCCTCGCTGCGGGCCCTGTGGAGCGCGGGCAACTCCTACCTCGAGGAGAAGGCCCCGTGGCTGGAGATCAAGACCGACAAGGAGGCGGCGGCGCTGACGCTGCGTACGGCGATGAATCTGATTCATCTCTACGCGGTGATCTCCGAGCCGTTCATTCCGGCGTCGGCGAAGGCGATGCGGGGCGCGTTCGCCCTGGAGAACGACGCGGCCGTGTGGGTCTCCCAGGAGGAGGCGAAGGCGCTGGCCTCGGTGCCGGCCGGGACGCCGTTCACGGTGCCGCCGGTGCTCTTCGCGAAGATCACCGAGGACGATCTCGAGGCGTACCGGGAGCGGTTCGGCGGCACGGAGGAGTAGGCCCCACCCGGAGCGGTGAGTCTCCGGGGCCGCCTGCCCGACCGGAACGCGCCGCGCGGCTCGGCGCCGCGCGGCCGCTGCCCCGGATACGTAGGCATGTACCGGTCCGATGCCCCGCACCGCAGGCAGAAAGCAGCCCGTCGCGGCGAGCGCGGCATACGCGACCCACAGGTTGGGCATCGCCTGCGGGCCGTAGAAGAGGGCGATCCACAGACCGGCGAACAGAGCGCCGCCGAAGGCCGGTACGGGTGGGGGCAGCAGGCCCCGCCAGATCCACAGGGTGAGGAGCAGCCCAGCGCCGGAGAGCACCGCGAGGTAGCAGTGCAGTGCGGTGGACGAGGCCGTCAGGGCCACGGCCGGGGCAAGGAGGAGAGTGATGCCGCGGGCGCGCGGGGCGCTGAAGAACGCGGTCGGCGCATGGGGGTCGACCTGGCTGACGTACACCGTCTCGTCCCATCCCAGGCCGGGGACGGCGATCGCGGAGTAGAGCTGACAGATCGTGAAGGCCACGGCTATGGCGATGAGCCTCCACACATCGCGGGCCGGACCGGAGCGCACCGCACGGGGCCGCGACCGTCGTATGGACCTGTCGGAGGCTTCGAGAACAGGGCTGCCTTGCTGCACGGCACCAACAGTGCGGATGGTGCCGGTACCCGGCCACACGGGTGGTGCGATCGAGTCATTCGCCCCGACCGCACCACCAACGGGTCAGGGGCGACGTTTCA
>NZ_JBEZJZ010000047.1:0-58668 GCF_040651455.1 Streptomyces sp. NPDC048483 | reverse complement strand
CGATCACGCTCACCGGATCGTGCCTCCGTGCAGACCACGCTGGTCGTCCGAGACTGCGCGGATGAGGGTCCCGCGGGGGTACGGAGAGCCACCCGACCGCAGCGCCGCCGCTTACGCTACTCCAGAGCAACTCCCCCTGGAGTAGCGCCACTTGGCGGCCCCGCCGCACCCGCTAGTACGAGTAGAAGCCCGACCCGCTCTTCCGCCCCAGCCGTCCCGCGTCCACCATCCGCGCCAGCAGCGGGGGAGCGGCGTACAGCGGCTCCTTGTACTCCTCGTACATGGAGGCGGCGACCGAGGCCACGGTGTCCAGGCCGATGAGGTCGGCCAGCTTGAGCGGGCCCATCGGGTGGGCGCAGCCCAGCTCCATGCCGTTGTCGATGTCCTCGCGGCTGGCGATGCCCGACTCGAACATCCGGATCGCGGAGAGCAGATACGGGATCAGCAGCGCGTTGACGACGAAGCCGGAGCGGTCCTGGGCGCGGATGGCGTGCTTGCCCAGGACGTTCTGGACCAGGGCCTCGGCGCGCTTGATGGTCTCCTCGCCGGTGGTGAGGGCGGGGATGAGCTCCACCAGCTTCTGCACCGGGGCAGGGTTGAAGAAGTGGATGCCGATGACCTGGTCGGGACGAGAGGTCGCGACCGCCAGCTTCACCAGCGGGATGGACGAGGTGTTGGACGCCAGGATCGCGTCCGGGCGGGTGATCACCTGGTCGAGGACCTGGAAGATCTCGGTCTTGACCTGCTCGTTCTCCACAACGGCCTCGATGACGAGGTCGCGGTCGGCGAACTCCCCGAGGTCGGTGGTGAAGCTGAGCCGGCCGAGCGTCGCATCGCGCTCCGCGGGGGTGATCTTGCCGCGCTCAGCGGCCTTGCCGAGGGAGTTGGTCAAGCGGGTGCGGCCCAGCTCCAGGGCTTCGCCGGTGGTCTCGGCGACCATGACATCCAGGCCGGCGCGGGCGCAGACCTCGGCGATTCCCGCGCCCATCTGGCCGCAGCCGACCACTCCGACGCGTGCGATGTCGGTGAAAGTGTCCGTCACCTCGTGCCTTTCGCTGATCTTCAGGAGCGTGCGGTACGCCGTAAGGGTCCGGCGCCCGCCTCGGCCCCGACGTTACTCCGCGAGGTGCTGTGCTAAGGGCGCCGGGGCAGGCATCCTGAGCCCCCAGGATGGGACGAAACAGGGCAACCTGACGGCTTTTCATGAGAGGGATCATGAGACGGATCACACGGCGGGGGTTCGCGGCGGGCGCACTGGGCGTGGCGTCGTCGCTGCTCGGAGCGGGGGAGGCGGCGGCAGCAGCGGGGACGGCGGGCCCGGCGCGGCCGGGCGGGATGCGGGGCATGTGGCTCGCCACCGTCGCCAACCTCGACTGGCCCACCAAGCCGGGACTGCCGCCCGCCGAGCAGCAGCGCCAGCTGCGCGCCCTCCTCGACGCGGCCGTCGAACGCCGCCTGAACACGGTGTACTTCCAGGTCCGGCCCACCGCCGACGCGCTGTGGCCCTCCCCGTACGAGCCCTGGTCGCAGTATCTGACCGGCAAGCAGGGCAAGGACCCCGGATGGGACCCGCTCGGCTTCGCCGTCGCCGAGGCGCACCGGCGCGATCTCGGGCTGCACGCCTGGTTCAACCCCTACCGCGTCGCCAACCACACCGACCGCGGCCGGCTGGTGCCCGGCCATCCCGCGCGCCGGCACCCGGAGTGGGTGCTCTCCTACGGCGGCAAGCTCTACTACAACCCGGGACTGCCCGAGGTCCGCGGTTTTGTGCAGGAGGCGATGCTCGACGCGGTGCGCCGCTATGACGTCGACGGGGTGCACTTCGACGACTACTTCTATCCGTATCCGGTCGCGGGGCAGCTTTTCGGGGACGACGCGGCCTTCGAGCAGCACGGTGCGGGCTTTGCGGACCGGGCGAGCTGGCGGCGGGACAATGTCGACCGGCTGGTGCGGGAGATGAAGCAGAAGGTCGGGGAGGTGGGGCGGCCGGTGCGGTTCGGTGTCAGTCCCTCGGCCATTTGGCGTAACCGGGGGACCGATTCATCGGGTTCCGACACCCGCGGGACGCAGACCTACGACGAGCTGTACGCCGACACGCGGCGCTGGGTGCGGGAGGGGTGGGTCGACTACATCGTGCCGCAGGTGTACTGGAACATCGGCTTCCCGGCCGCCGACTACGCCAAGCTGGTGCCGTGGTGGTCGCAGGCCGTGGCCGGCACCGGCGTGGACCTCTACATCGGCGAGGCGCTGTACCGGGCGGGCGACCCGGCGCAGAGCACCCCCTGGCAGAACCCGGCCGAGCTCTCCCAGCACCTCGCCTTCGCCCGCGGCTATCCGCAGGTCGGCGGCCATGTCTATTTCTCGGCGCGGGATGTGGTCAGGGACCGGGCGGGGGCGCTTGCCCACGTCGTACGGGACCACTACGGCGGCGCGGTGCGGCCGTAGTGGTGAGGGCGCCCGCTGATGGGCGGTGACGTCCTAGCGGCCGGTGATGTCGGTGGATTTCTTGTGCTCGACGACGGAGTCGGGGCCGGGCGACATGATCGATTCATGCCCGTCCTCGGCGCGGACGCGGTAGGGCGGATCTCCGTTCGTACCCAATACCTCGACGATCTCGACGACGTGGTCGTGATGCCCGACGGTTCTGCCGTGGACCACCAGCCGGTCGCCCCTGCTTGCGTGCATCAGAGGTCCTCCCGCTTCGGGCGGCCGCGCGACCGGCCCGGCCGGCGCTCTGCTGCGGCCGGGCGATGGAACGGCCAACGGTTTGCCTGGTACGGACCGGGGGACGGCCCGGACGGCGGTAGGCGCCATCGCGGCAAGTTTACGTCCACCGCCGGTCCTCGCACCTGGCAAGCGGCGGGCGGCTGCGCTGCGTCAGCCGCGGGTCCGCTGGGTGATCGCGATACACACCAGGACCGCGACCGCCGCGACCGGAGCGGCCGGCGGCAGCTGCTCGCCGAGCAGCAGGACGGACCACACCAGCGTCAGCAGCGGCTGGGCGAGCTGCAGCTGGCTGGCCCGCGAGACGCCGATGGCGGCCATTCCGCGGTACCAGACGACCATGCCCAGGAACGACGGGCCGAACGCCAGCCACAGCAGCCCGCCGACCGCGTGCCCGGTCAGCCGCAGCGGCTCGGTGGACAGCGCGAAGACCGCCCCCGTGGCCGTCAGCGGCAGGGCCAGCACCAGGGCCCAGCCGATCACCTGCCAGCCGGGCATATGGCGGGCCAGCCGGCCGCCCTCGGCGTACCCGGCCGCGCACACCAGCAGCGCCGCGAACAGGAACAGATCGCCGGTGCTGAGCGCGCCGCCGCTCTGCTGCACCGTGAAGCCGATGACGACGGCGGCGCCGGCCAGCGAGGCGGTCCAGAAGGTGCGCGAGGGCCGCGCTCCGGTCCGTACGGCGGAGTAGGCGGCGGTGGTCAGCGGCAGCAGGCCCACCACGACGGCCGCGTGCGAGGTGGTGGAGGTCTGCAGGGCCAGGGTGGTCAGGATCGGGAAGCCGAGGACCACTCCGGCCGTCACGACCGCGATGCCGGCCCAGTGGCGCCGCTCGGGGACGCGGACCCGCAGGGCGAGCAGGGCGCCGCCGGCGAGCGCGGCCGCGAGCACACTGCGCAGCATGACCACGGTCCACGGGCCCATGCCCTCGAGGGCCCAGGCTGTGGCAGGGAACGTGAGGGAGAAGGAGGCGACGCCCAGCGCGGCGAGGAGGGAGCCGCGCCCGGTGGCGGTGTCGCGGCGGGCGGCGCCGTCCGCCGCGCCACCGCCACCAGTGGCGCCGCGGACCTCGGCGGGCCGCTCCGGGGTGGTGACCGCTATCCCGCTTGGCGCGATAGTGCTATCGTTGTTGCTCATGCAAGAGCGTAGCAGTGTCGCTGAACTGGCTAAAGTCCTCCGTGCAGAGTTGAACCGCTACTCTCCCGGAGAGAAGCTGCCATCGAGTCGCGCCCTGATCGAACAGCACCGGGTGAGCCCGGTGACCGTCTCCCGCGCCCTTGCCGAGCTCGTCGCCGAGGGCCTGGTCGTCACCCGGCCCGGCGCCGGGGCCTTCCGGGCCGTACCGCGCACCGAGACCCCGCGCCCCGCCGACACCTCCTGGCAGACGATCGCCCTGAGCGCCGAGCCGGCCGGCGACCAGGTGCCCCGCAGCGTCGACGCCTCGGGCGTGGTGGCCACCCTCGCCACGCCCGCGCCCGGCGTCATCGAACTCCACGGTGGCTATCTGCACCCCGACCTCCAGCCCGAACGCGCCCTCGCCGGGGCGCTGGCCCGCGCCGGGCGGCGGCCGGGTGCCTGGGGGCGGCCGCCGCTCGAAGGCATCTTGCAGCTGCGGGCCTGGTTCGCGCGGGAGATCGGCGGCCCCGGCGGCACGCTCGCCGCAAGCGATGTGCTGGTCACCGCCGGCGGCCAGAGTGCGCTGACCACCGCCCTGCGCGCGGTCGCCGCCCCCGGCGCGCCGGTCCTGGTCGAATCCCCCACCTACCCGGGCATGCTGGCCGCCGCCCGCGCCTCCGGCCTGCGCCCGGTCCCCGTCCCCGTCGACGCAGACGGCGTCCGCACCGACCTGCTCGCCGACGCGTTCCGGGCCAGCGGCGCACGGCTGTTCGTCTGCCAGCCGCTGTTCCAGAACCCGACGGGCGCGGTGCTCGCGGAGGAGCGGCGGCGCGAGGTGCTCCGGGTGGCCCGCGCGGCCGGGGCGTTCGTGGTCGAGGACGACTTCGCCCGGCGGCTGGTCCACGACGGCGCGCCCGCCCTCCCGCCTACCCTGATGGCGGACGACCGGGACGGCACCGTCGTCCATCTCTGCTCCCTGACCAAGCCCACCTCGCCCAGCCTGCGGGTGGGTGCCCTGGCCGCCCGCGGCCCGGTCCTCGACCGGCTGCGCGCCATCCAGGTCGTCGACAGCTTCTTCGTCGCCGGACCGCTCCAGGAAACCGCCGTCGAACTGGTCGGCTCGCCCGCCTGGACCCGTCATCTCCGCCTGATCTCCGGCGAGTTGGCGGCCCGCCGGGACACCATGGTCGCCGCCCTGCGCCACGATCTCCCCGCCCTCGCGGGGAGCGGCCTGTACGTCCCGCCCGGCGGCTATCAACTGTGGGTGCGGCTGCCGGACGGTACGGACGAGGCGGCGCTGACCGGCGGGGCGCTGCGCGCGGGCGTCGCGGTGGCGGCCGGCCGCCCCTACTTCGCCGCCGAGGCGCCGGCCCCGCATCTGCGCCTGAGCTTCGCCTCCGCGTCCGGGACCGGGGAACTCACCGAAGGGGTGCGGAGGCTGCGGGCGGCGTGCGACGAGCTGGGGATCCCGGTGGACTGAGGCCGCCGTACCCGGAGATGTGCCGTCCCCGGAGATACGCCGTTCCGGAGATACGCCGTTCCTTCGGATACGGGTTCGACGCGGGCCCCGCGCTTCTGCGAACCTCCCCGCATGAACGATCACGCGCTCGAGGGCTACGAGATCTCCACCGACCCGGCCCGCCTGGACGGCGATCTGGTCCACGACTGGCTGTCCACCGACGCCTACTGGGCCGTCGGCCGCACCCGCGAGCGGCACGACCGAGCCGTCGCCGGATCGCTCAACTTCGGCCTGTACGCGTCCGGTTCGGGGCGCCAGGCCGCGTACGCCCGGGTCGTCACCGACCACGCCACCTTCGCCTGGCTCTGCGATGTCTACGTCGCGCGCGAGGACCGCGGCAAGGGCCTGGGCACCGCCCTCGTCCAGGCCGTCGCCGACCATCTGACGCCCTGCGGGCTGACCCGGATCACGCTCGCCACCCAGGACGCGCACGGCGTCTACGAGAAGATCGGCTTCCGCAGCCTGGTGTCGCCGGAGCAGTGGATGACGCTGGGGCTGATGGACCCCGGACCCATCGACTTCTGACCAGAGGGTTGGCCGGGGCGGTGGTACTCGTACCATTCGGCGCATGCATGGTCGCCTCAAGCTGCTCGCCGCCGCCCGCAGCTCCGCGCTGCTCGAGACCCGGTTCGACGACGACCGCCCGCTCGACGCCGCCGGATGGCACGAGGCCGAGCGCGCCGCGCCCGTCCTGTGCCGGCTCGCCGCCGCCGAGCTGCGCTACTGCTCGCCGTCCGCGCGCTGCCGGGAGACCGGTGAGGCGCTCGGCCTCACCCCGCTCGCCCAGCCGGGTCTGCGGGACTGCGACATGGGGCGCTGGCGCGGCCGGACCCTGGCCGAGGTGACCGCGGCCGAGCCCCAGGCGGTGGATGCGTGGCTGGCCGACCCCCGGTCCGCGCCGCACGGCGGGGAGTCGCTGCTGGCCTTCATCACCCGCATCGGCAGCTGGCTGGACACCCGGCCGGTCGGGGAGGGTGCCGGACTGGTGGCGATCGCCGAGCCCGGGGTCGTCCGCGCGGCCCTGGTCTATGCGCTCCAGGCGCCCCCGCACACGTACTGGCGGATCGATGTCCAGCCGCTCTCGGTGACGACCCTGACCGGGCGCGCGGGCAACTGGAGCCTGGCGCTGGAGGCGTGAGCCGCGCGGGTGCGCAGCAAAGACCACCCGGAAAGCCCAGCCGGACCCGCCACCGACGTGCGCGCGGCGCACGGGGACGTTTGGCTCGGGGCATGGACACACACGCTGCCCTCCGCCCCGTCCGCCGTCGCGTCCCCCTGGCCGGCGCCGTGATGGCGTCCTTCGCGCTGTGCGGCTCGGGCGTCGCCACTGCCGCGGACGGGACGAACCCGGTGATCGTCCAGCCCGACCCGGTGGCGCCCGGCGGCGAATTCTCCGTCTTCGACGGCGGCAACTGCACCGGCGGGACCGGTGCGGCCACGTTCGGCGGTACGGACATCCCGAAGCTGAAGCTGTCCATGCTGCGGAACCAGGTCGGCGGCACCGCCACCGTTCCGCCCGGCACCGAGCCGGGCGAGTACACCGTCACCGTCACCTGCGGCGGCGGCAAGGCCGATACGGCCGATAACGCCGATAAGGGTGACAAAGCCGATAGGGCCGGTGAATTCGGGACCCAGGGGGAGGCGGAGAGCGAGGCGCAGGGGGACCCGGCGGGCGGCCGGCACACCTTCACCGGCACCCTCACCGTCTCCGCCGAGGCCGAGGTCGACGTCGACTCCGAGGCCAACTCCGAGGCCAACTCCGATGTCGGCCCCGAGGGCGGGCCTGGGGCGGGCAGCGACGCCGGCACCGACGCCGGCCCGGGCGAGGCCGTCCCCAAGGGCGGCGCTCACACCGGCCTCGGCGGCGGCTCTGGGGTCGGCACGACCGTGACGGTGGTCGGCGGCGCGCTGCTGGCCGGCGCGGTCGGCTGGGGCGTCGTCGCCTTCCTCCGGCGCCCCAGGGGTGGCCGCGGCTGAGACCCGCTACGGCGTCAGATCGAGCGCCGCCAGCCCCGACCCGTCCATCCGGAACGGCACCGATTCATGGACGTGGGTGATCCGCCAGACCCCGTCGATCTTCCGCAGACCGACGGTCGCCCGGAACCACAGCTGCACCTCGGAGTCGCACGCCTTGGCGCCGTGCATCCGGTTGATGCTGTGGGCGAAGGCGACCCCGTCGCCGACCGTGATCTCGATCTGGGTCGAGGTCACCTCGACGGGCCCCTCCCAGGTCGCGTACCAGGCCTCGACGGCCTGCCGGTCGAGCGCCTCCGGGCCGGTCAGCCGGAGCGGGGGAGCGAGGCCGAAGTCCACGATCTCCGGCGCGCAGTGTCCGAGGAACCGCTCGGCGTCCCGCTCCGCGGTCGCCGTCGCGCGGTCCTGCAGCAGCTCCCGGATCGCTGCCTCGTCCGTCTTTCGTTCGGTGCCCGTGTTCTCGGCGTGGTCGGTGGTGGTCATGAGAAGTTCTTCCGTTGCCCGGCGCGGCGGCGCCCTGAATCGTGTCCGACGGGTAGACGGCGACGGGCCGCGGAACTCATCGGTGGCGAGCGGCGCGCGCGCCCGCCCGCCTACCGCACCGGCCGCGCCTCCGTCGGCGTCCGGGTCAGCCAGGCGTTCGCCGCCGCCACGCGGCCGCCGACGCGGAGCTTGGCGTAGGCGTGCTCCAGGTGTTTGTCGACCGTACGGGGGCTGATCGCCAGGCGGCGGGCGATCTGCTGGTTGGTCAGCCCGTGCGCGAGCAGGGCGAGGACGGCGGACTCGCGGCGGGTGACCTGGGAGCGTACCGGCGGGGGCGGGGCGAGGCGGTCCAGGACGTGGGTGAGGCGGGTGCGCAGCAGGGCGGCGGCGAGGACGTCGTGGTCGGTGAAGTCGGGGCCGCTGCGGTTGACGGCCAGGCAGATGCTGCGGGGCTGCCCGTTCACATAGCCGCCGGGGAAGGACATGGCGAGCTGGTGCTCGGCGCCGAGGGGGCGGTAGACGTCGCTGTAGGCGGCCAGTGCGTGGTAGGCGAGGTCGGTCTGGAGGGTCGAGCGGCGCATGGGGGTGCCGGTGCCGAAGGTGGTGTGGGTGACCAGGGGGTCGGCCGGTGCGTCGCGGGCGAAGGCGTCCCACGCGTCGCGGGTGAGGAGGTCGGCGGGCAGGGTGAGCGCCCGGTGCGCCGGGTCGGGGCGGGGCGTCCAGACGATGCTGTCGCCGGGTACGGCGCCCAGCAGCAGGGGAAGCAGCGCCGGAACAAGGGCTTCCTCGTCGACGGCGTCGATCAGGAGGTCCACGACGGCGAAGATGCGCCGCAGGCCGGCCTCCGCGGCCGCGCTCATGCCTCCAGCGTGGCCAGCGGG
The DNA here is from genome assembly GCF_040651455.1 of Streptomyces sp. NPDC048483. Lineage (NCBI taxonomy): Bacteria > Bacillati > Actinomycetota > Actinomycetes > Kitasatosporales > Streptomycetaceae > Streptomyces > Streptomyces sp. NPDC048483. The sequence goes on along the minus strand of NZ_JBEZJZ010000047.1, from coordinate 49,971 downwards.
CCGGAACGCGTCAAGCTGCCGCCCGGCCGGCCGGGGGAAGACCGGCCGGGGGCGTCGGCCGCGGTTAGCGGCCGACGGCGTAGACGCGGTTGACCGGGCTCTCGGCCACAAGCTTCCAGTGGCGCAGCCCGGCGTCGGCGGCGATGGTTCGCATCGCCTCCTCTCCCGCGTGATTTCCCAGTGCCTGCGGACCGTGCTGGGCCAGCGCGGAGGGCAGGCACACGGCGACCGAGGCGGCGGTCAGCGCCCGGCCGATCGGGGTGGCATTCTCCTGGACGTCGGCCGAACCGTTCGGCTCCACGATCATGCAGATGCCGTCGTCGGCCAGCGCCTGTTCGGCGCAGCGGAGCGCGCCGCCGGGGTCGCCGGTGTCGTGCAGGCAGTCGAAGAAGGTGATCAGGTCGTAGTTCTTGCCCGGGAAGTCCTGGGCGCCGGCGACTTCGAAGCGCACCCGGTCGGCCAGCCCCTGCTCGGCCGCGATGCCGCGGGCCGCCCGGACGGAGGGCCGGTGGAAGTCGAAGCCGTGGAAGCGGGATGCGGGGAAGGCGCGGGCCATCAGCACCGTGGACCAGCCGTAACCGCATCCGACGTCCGCGACCCGCGCGCCGCGCGCCAGCTTCTCCACCATGCCGTCCAGCGCGGCCAGCCACTCGGGGACCAGCGCGGCCGTATAGCCGGGCCGGAAGAACTTCGCGGTGCCCGTGAACAGCGCCGGCCCGTGCTCCTCCCAGCTCACGCCCTCGCCGGTGCGGAAGGCGTCCATGAGGGCGTCCTCGGTGGCGTAGAGGGCCTGCAGCATGGTGAAGAAGCCCGCCGCGTAGTGGGGCGAATTCGGGTCGGCCAGTACGGCGGCGTGCTCGTCGGGCAGCTCGTAGGTGTCGGTCGCGGGCGCGTATGTCACATAGCCGCCGGCCACCTGGGCGGCCAGCCATTCGCGGACGTACCGCTCGACCAGCCCGGTGCGGACGGCGAGCTGGGCGGAGGTGAGCGGACCGGCCCCGGCCATCGCCGTGTAGAGGCCGAGCCGGTCGCCGAGGGAGGTGCACAGGCCGGCCACCGCGGCCCCGCCGTCGGTGATCACCTGCTCCAGGAACTCCCGCATCCGGTCCTCGTCCGTCCGGTCCGTGCCCGGCGCGGCGCCGTGGGTGACATCGGCGGACGTGGCCATGCCCTCACCTCCTCGTACGCTCCCACTCCACCAAGGAGGCGGGCCCCGGCGCCATACGGGATTCCCCGTATGGAGCGGCCGGACCGCCGGTGCTGACATCCGCGACATACCGGACCGACACTGGAGGGGAGGAAGTGGCAGGCATGTCGTCGCCCCTGACGCGGGGCGGCGGTTTCGGCGTGCTCGGGGGCCGGTGCCCCGCAGGCGACGGCGTTGCATAAAACTGCCGCTGTCCGTATAGTCATGCCATCGAGGAGGAGGGTCCATGACGATACGAGCAGCAGTGGCCGGAGCGAGCGGATACGCGGGGGGTGAAGTCCTGCGTCTGCTTCTGGCGCACCCCGAGGTCGAGATCGGCGCGGTGACCGGGCACTCCAACGCCGGTCAGCGCCTGGGTTCCCTGCAGCCGCACCTGCTCCCGCTGGCCGACCGGGAGGTCCAGCCGACCTCCGTCGAGGTGCTGGCCGGTCACGACGTCGTCTTTCTCGCGCTGCCGCACGGCCAGTCCGCGGAGGTCGCCGAACAGCTCGGGCCCGATGTCCTCATCGTCGACTGCGGCGCCGACTTCCGGCTGACGGACGCCGCCGACTGGGAGGCGTTCTACGGCTCGGCCCACGCGGGCACCTGGCCGTACGGCCTGCCGGAGCTGCCCGGGGCGCGCGCCGCGCTCCAGGGGGCCAAGCGCATCGCGGTGCCGGGCTGCTACCCCACCGCCGTCTCGCTCGCCCTCTTCCCGGCCTACCAGGCCGCCCTCGCCGAGCCCGAGGCCGTCATCGTCGCGGCCTCCGGCACCTCCGGCGCGGGCAAGGCCGCCAAGCCGCATCTGCTGGGCTCCGAGGTGATGGGCTCGATGAGCCCGTACGGCGTCGGCGGCGGCCACCGGCACACCCCGGAGATGATCCAGAACCTGAGCGCGGTGGCGGGCGAGCGCGTCGGCGTCTCCTTCACCCCGACCCTCGCGCCGATGCCCCGCGGCATCCTCGCCACCTGCTCGGCCAAGGCCCGGCCCGGCGTGGACGCCGCCGCCGTACGCGCCGCGTACGAGAAGGCGCTGGCCGACGAGCCGTTCGTCCGGCTGCTGCCCGAGGGCCAGTGGCCGGCGACCGGCGCCGTCCACGGTTCCAACGCCGCGCACCTCCAGGTGACGCTGGACGCCGCGGCCGGCCGGATCATCGTGATCTGCGCCCTCGACAACCTCACCAAGGGCACCGCGGGCGGCGCCGTCCAGTCCATGAACATCGCCCTCGGTCTCGAGGAGACCACCGGACTTTCCACGATCGGAGTCGCACCGTGAGCGAGCGCAGCGAGGGAACCATGGAAGGGTGCGCGCGACGCTCATGCGTTCGCGCCGAGCGGAGCGAGGCCAAGGCATGAGCGTGACGGCAGCCAAGGGATTCACGGCGGCGGGCATCGCCGCCGGTATCAAGGCCCCTCTTGCCAATGGGAGCGGCGGCAACCCGGATCTCGCCCTCGTGGTGAACAACGGGCCGCGCCTGGCCGCCGCCGGTGTCTTCACCTCCAACCGCGTCAAGGCCGCGCCGGTCGTCTGGTCCGAGCAGGTCCTCAAGGGCGGCCGGGTCTCCGCCGTCATCCTCAACTCCGGTGGCGCCAACGCCTGCACGGGCCCGCTGGGCTTCCAGGACACCCATGCGACCGCGGAGAAGGTTGCGGAGGTGCTGGAGGGGCACAGTGCCGGCGAGGTGGCGGTCGCCTCCACCGGGCTGATCGGCATCCGGCTCCCGATGGACAAGCTGCTGCCGGGAGTCGGGCAGGCCGCGGCCGAACTCACCGAGCACGGCGGCGAGAAGGCCGCCATCGCCATCAAGACCACCGACAGCGTGCACAAGACGGCCCAGGTCGCCGTCGACGGCTGGACGGTCGGCGGGATGGCCAAGGGCGCGGGCATGCTCGCCCCCGGGCTGGCCACCATGCTCGTCGTGCTGACCACCGACGCCGATGTGCCGGCCGCCGGTCTCGATGCGGCGCTGCGGGCCGCGACCCGTACCACCTTCGACCGGGTCGACTCCGACGGCTGTATGTCCACCAACGACACCGTCCTGCTGCTGGCCTCCGGCGCCTCCGGCCTCGTCCCCGACCAGGACGCCTTCGCCGAGGCCGTACGGACCGTCTGCGACGACCTCGCCCGCCAGCTCATCGGCGACGCCGAGGGTGCGAGCAAGGACATCCGCATCGAGGTGATCCACGCCGCGAGCGAGGACGATGCCGTCGAGGTCGGCCGCTCCATCGCCCGGAACAACCTCCTCAAGTGCGCCATCCACGGCGAGGACCCCAACTGGGGCCGGGTGCTCTCCGCCATCGGCACCACCTCCGCCGCCTTCGATCCCGACCAGCTCAACGTCGCCATCAACGACGTCTGGGTCTGCAAGAACGGCTCGGTCGGCGAGGACCGCGACCTGGTCGACATGCGCTTCCGGGAGGTACGGATCACCGCCGACCTGGCCGCCGGTGCCGAGTCCGCGGTCATCTGGGCCAATGACCTCACCGCCGATTACGTCCACGAGAACAGTGCGTACTCCTCATGAGCACTCGTAAGCACACCGCGCTCCCCAAGGCCCGCACCCTCATTGAGGCGCTGCCCTGGCTGACCCGTCATCACGGCAAGACCGTCGTCATCAAGTTCGGCGGCAACGCCATGATCGACGAGGAGCTCAAGCGCGCCTTCGCCCAGGACGTGGTCTTCCTGCGGCACGCCGGTCTGCGCCCCGTCGTCGTACACGGCGGCGGCCCGCAGATCAGCGCGCAGCTGGACCTGCTCGGCCTGGAGTCGGAGTTCAAGGGCGGCCTGCGGGTCACCACGCCCGAGGCGATGAACGTCGTACGGATGGTGCTGGCGGGGCAGGTGCAGCGCGAACTGGTCGGCCTGCTCAATGAGCACGGGCCCTTCGCCGTCGGCATGACCGGCGAGGACGCCCACCTCATGACGGCGACCAAGCACTACGCCGACATCGACGGCGCGCGGGTGGACATCGGCCGGGTCGGCGAGATCACCGCCATCGACCCGGGCGCGGTACAGGCGCTGCTGGACGACGGCCGGATCCCGGTCATCTCCTCCATCGCCCGCAGCAACGACGAGGGTGATGCCGCCTCTGGGGGATCAGCCGTCTTCAACGTCAACGCCGACACCGCCGCGGCCGCGCTGGCCGCCGCGCTCGGTGCCGAGACGCTGATGGTCCTCACCGATGTCGAGGGCCTCTACGAGGACTGGCCCCACAGCGACGAGGTGATCTCCCGCCTCACCGCCACCCAACTGGAGAAGCTGCTGCCCGACCTGGCCAGCGGCATGGTCCCCAAGATGCAGGGCTGTCTGCACGCCGTACGCAACGGAGTGCACACCGCGCGGGTCATCGACGGGCGGGTCCAGCACTCGATCCTGCTGGAGATCTTCACCGACGAAGGAATCGGCACGATGGTCGTGCCGGACACGAACACGATCGAGGGGGCGACATGAGTCGGGCGGCACACACCGGGGGACCGACGGACAACGCGGGTCTCACCGGGCGCTGGCAGGGCGCGATGATGGACAACTTCGGCACCCCGCGCATCCCGCTGGTACGCGGTGAGGGCGCCGTGGTGTGGGACGCCGACGGCAAGGAGTACCTCGACTTCCTCGGCGGCATCGCGGTCAATGCCCTGGGCCACGCCCACCCCGCCGTTGTCCGGGCCGTGTCCGACCAGGTCGCCACCCTCGGTCATGTCTCCAACTTCTTCATCGCCGAGCCCACCGTGGCGCTGGCCGAGCGGCTGCTCGCGCTGGCCGGCGGCCGCCCCGGCCGGGTCTACTTCTCCAACTCCGGCGCCGAGGCCAACGAAGCCGCCTTCAAGATCGGCCGGCTGACCGGGCGCAGCCACATGGTCTCCACGGCCGGCGGCTTCCACGGCCGCACCATGGGCGCCCTCGCGCTGACCGGCCAGCCCGCCAAACAGGCCCCGTTCGCCCCGCTGCCCGGCGACGTCGACCACGTCCCGTACGGGGATGTCGAGGCCCTCCGCGCGGCGGTCACCACCGACACCGCGTTCGTCATCCTCGAGCCCGTCCAGGGCGAGAACGGCGTCGTCGTCCCGCCGCCCGGCTACCTCCAGGCCGCCCGCGAGATCACCGCCGCCACCGGCACCCTGCTCGTCCTCGACGAGATCCAGACCGGCATCGGCCGCACCGGCCACTGGCTGGAGTCCCAGGCGCAGGGCGTCGAGGCGGACATCATCACCCTCGCCAAGGGGCTGGGCGGCGGTCTGCCGATCGGCGCGACGCTGGCCTTCGGCCCGGCCGCCGACCTGCTCACGCCCGGCTCGCACGGCTCGACGTTCAGCGGCAACCCGGTCGTCTGCGCCGGCGCCCTCGCCGTCCTGGACACCATCGAGGCGGACGGCATCCTCGACCACGTCAAGCGGGTCGGCGAGCGGCTGCGGAACGGAATCGAGGCGCTGGGGCACCCATTGGTCGGCCAGGTCCGCGGTGCGGGCCTCCTCCTGGGTATCGTCTTGACCGAGTCCCTCGCGCCTCGGGTGCAGCAGGCGGCTCAGGACGCGGGCCTCCTGGTGAACGCGGTCGCGCCGGACGTCATCCGGCTCGCCCCGCCGCTGATCGTCTCCGACGAGCAGGCGGACACGTTCCTCCACAAGCTCCCCGCCGTCCTCAACACGGCCCGCCAAGGGGCCGACGGGGAACAACGATCCGGAGACTGACGACAACGATGACCGAGCCGCAGGAGACGGAGTCGCACAACGGCGGCCCGTCGGTACCGCAGACCCGCACCGCCCGCCATCGCCGGATCGTGGACATCCTCAACCGGCAGCCGGTCCGCTCCCAGAGCCAGCTCGCCAAGCTGCTCGCCGACGACGGGCTGTCCGTCACCCAGGCGACGCTCTCCCGCGACCTCGACGAACTGGGCGCGGTCAAGATCCGGAACACCGGCGGGGAGCTGATCTACGCGGTGCCCAGCGAGGGCGGGGACCGCAAGCCGCGGGCCCCCCTGGGCGAGTCCGCCAAGGAGGAGCGCATGCGCCGCCTCTCCAGCGAACTCCTCATCTCCGCCGAGGCCTCCGCCAACCTCGTCGTCCTGCGCACCCCGCCCGGCGCCGCCCAGTTCCTGGCCTCGGCCATCGACCAGGCGGAGCTGCACGACATCCTCGGCACCATCGCCGGCGACGACACCCTGATGCTGATCAGCCGCGATCCGGCGGGCGGCCAGGCCCTCGCCGACCATCTGCTGCGGCTGGCGCAGAAGGCGCACTGATCCCACGGGAAACGCCGGGACCTGCCGGGCCTTGCCGGGGCCCGGCGAGCCCGGCGGATCCCTGCGGGACTCACCGATCGGCGTAATCACCGCCAGTACGCATATAAGTGCATATAGTCACGGAGGGTGTGGCCGCGCGCGCATCGCTGTGTGAGATGCCGCCGCACGGCCGTCCGCCGCGCGCCCGCGCGGTGGCATCACCCTCTGCTGCGTCGGCCGGGCCCGGCCCGCAGGAAGGAGCACTGAAAGGTGAAGCTTCAGCGGAAGGGCGGGCCGCGTACCGGGGTGGTCGGGGCGGCGACCCTCTGCGGCGCCCTGGTTCTCACAGCGTGCGGTTCGAGCGCCGACTCCAGCCCCTCCGGCGGCTCGTCCACCGGGGCCAGTACCGGCGCCGGCGGAATCGCCTGCGGCAAGCCGGCCACCGTGAACGCCTCCGGCTCGACGGCACAGCAGTACGCGATGAAGTACTGGGTCAAGAACTACACCCGGGCCTGTTCCGGCACCAAGATCGCCTACAAGGACAACGGCTCCGGTGCCGGCCAGGACGACTTCCTGGCCGGCACCACCGCCTTCGCGGGTTCGGACTCCCCGCTGACCACCGATCAGGTCACCCGGTCCAAGAAGGTCTGCGCCGACGGCGGGCACGCCGTTCACCTGCCGATGGTCGGCGGACCGATCGCGGTCGGATTCCATCTCCCGGGCGTCGACCGGCTGGTGCTGGACGCGCCCACCCTCGCCAAGATCTTCAACGCACAGATCACGAAGTGGAACGATCCCGCGATCGCCGCGCTCAACAAGGGCGCCAAGCTGCCCTCGACGCCGATCCAGGTGTTCCACCGCTCCGACTCCTCCGGTACGACGGACAACTTCACCGCCTACCTCAACGCCACCGCACCGGACGCCTGGCCGTATCCGCATGCCAAGGAGTGGCCGGCCAAGGGCGGCCGGTCCGCAAAGGGCTCCTCGGATCTCGCCGCACAGGTGAAGCAGACCCCGGGCGCCATCGGCTACTTCGAGCTGCCGTACGCGGTGTCCCGCATGATCCGCACCGTCTCGGTCGACACCGGCGCGCCCGCCCCCGTCGACGCCAATGTGATCGCGGCGTCCCAGGCGATTGCCGGCGCCAAGGTCGCCAACACCGGCAACGACGTCATTCTCGGGCTCGACTACGGCACCAAGGCCCCCGGCGCCTACCCGATCGATGTGGTCACCTACGAGATCGTCTGCAACAAGGGCAACAAGCCGGCGACCTGGCCCGCCACCAAGACGTTCTTGACCTACATGGCCAGCCGGAAGGGCCAGGAGAACCTGACGTTCCAGGGCTATGCGACGCTCCCGGCCAAGGTCGTCAACACGGTCCGCGAGGAGATCGCCAAGCTGTCCTGACGACGGCGCGGTCATCGCGCAGCCGTTCGCGAGGAACTGACATGCTCATTCCATGTCATGTGTAGATATCTACAAAATGACGCAATGGGCGGAACGATCTTTATGGCGGATCGGCGCCTGGAGTCTCTGGTGCATCCACTGTGGGATAGGTCACGCAAGGCACGTTCTGTAACTCCAACCACAAGGATGGACGACCCATGAACAAGCCCGACACTGTCGATTACGACTTCGACGACCTGCCCATGGACGTCTTCGAACTGACCGACAGCGGCATCACCATCGAATCCCTGACGGCGGGTCACGGCATGACCGAGACCGGGGCCTCCAGCCCGTGCGGTTCTTCCGTCGGCACCAACTGCAGTGGCTGTTCCGTCTGATGCAGTTCCGCTGCCGTCGGGACATGTCCCGACGGCAGTGCCGCATTACGGGACAGTCCGTGCAGACGGATTGTCCGAAACTCGGGGACGAGGGGAATTTCTGTGGGGGAACTCTCTGCGGCCGGCTCGGGATATCGGCTGAATCCGGCGCCTGTTCTTCGGGTCGCCGGTGTACCGGTGGCGGTACTGGACAGTCTGCGATGCTCACGGTCCTGGGATCTGGTGCACAGAATCCTGGACCAGCGCGACCGGCTGACAACGGAGAGCGCCGCGCTCTCGGATCTGCTGCACGAAGAGATCGGAAAGATCGATGACGGGGCTGCCGCGCTGAGGCCCGGCCTGGTGGCACTCCGGAGAGATCTCTACAAGCAGCGCATTCCCGCCGAGCGGGCCTGGAACGACGCCGTTTCCGGCTTTCTGGCCGCCGCCACCCGCGAACGGGTCATCGCCTTTCTCGACACCCTGGTGCGTCAGCAGCGCATGACCGCCGAACTCGAGGAACTGCTGCCGGCCGAACAGCGGGCACGGACACAAGAATTACGCGCCGCGGTACACGACGAGAACTATCGGCACGCGCTGTCCCTCGCCAGCCCGGTCCTTTCGAAGGAACTGGAGAAGTGGCTTGCCGACCCCGAGCTGAGGCTGCGCCCCCAGACCCTTGCCCGCCTTGCCGAATATCTGACGAGGGCGGCCACCCGGACCAGTCCTTACAGCACGTTCACCATCAGCGGGTTCGGCTCCTGGGCGCCTGCAGGCGCCGCCGTACGGTTCCTGGACCCGGGAGATGTGCGCAGCGTCGTCGATCTCAGCGGCGCGGTCCTGGGGAGCGTCAAGGAATCGCTGGCCCGGGACCCGCTGTTGATGCCGGAACACCTCGTCCGGGTCAATCCCAGTGCGACCATGGATTCCGGGACGGTCAGCTTTCTGAGCGGTGGCTCCGGTGAGCCCATCGTCTCGCTGCCGGAAACTCCGACGCTTGCGGAATGCCTGCGCATCGTCCGGGAGACGGCCCCCTGCTCCCTCAAGGCACTGTGGGGGGAGCTGGAGCGGCGTTCCGGGCGTCCGCCGGAGACCATCCGCACGTTCCTGACGAAGCTCTCACATGCGGGGCTTCTCGAACTTCATGTGCCGGTTCCCGATCAGTCCACGGACCCCTTCGGCGATATTGCGGAATGGCTCGGCGAAAAGACTCCGGACGACTCGGCCGGACTGGTGAAGAGCCTGGCCCGGCTGCGGGGCGAGGTGCGCATCCCGTTGGACCCCGCCGATACCGGCAGCGGCCGGCGCCAACGTGCCGCAATGCGTGGTGCACTTGATGACCTGGGGGAGCAGCTCCGGCCTCTCTGGCGGTCGGAGTCGATACCGGACAAGGTCCTGTTTCACGAGAATGCGGTGTATACCGGGACGGTGGCGGAAGTGGCCGTCGATGCCTGGCGGTCCGCTCTCGACGACCTGGACGTTCTCCGGCGCTGGCTGGGCCTCTTCGACCCCGCACTGCCTTTGCGTATCGTGTTGTCCGAGCTGTACCACCGGCGCTTCGAGCCGGGATCCCGAGTTCCGGTTCTGCAATTGCACCGTGCCGTACAGGAAGAGCTCGCCGAACCCACCTATCTGAAAGACGTGGATCTCCAGGCGCTCCTCAAACCCCGCTGGCATGCGTTGCGGTCCGCGCTCGCCGACTGTCCGCTGCCGCGTATCCAGGAACTCGGCCGGCTCATCGATGAATCGGTGGCGATGGTCACCGGGGACACCGCCGGCGGCACGGTCGTCAGGACCGACCCCCAGGCCCTGCGGGAATTCGTCGAGCGGCTTCCGTCGTGGATTCAGGAACCGGAATCCATGACGTGCTATGTGCAAATTCTCGCCGAAGGTGACGGCGAAGGGAGAGACGAACGCGTCGGCCTGCGCCTCGTCGTGAACGGGGCGATGACCGGACACGGCCGTACGCGGGCGAGACTCGCGGCGATCGGCGAGCAGGCGGGAGCGGCCCCACTGCCCGCCGAAATGGCCGACGAACCGGGGGCGGAACCAGGTACAGAACCCCTGCTCGCCGAAATCGGCGCCGCTTTCGGGAGCGGGCTGAATGTGCGCCGGCCGAGTCTCCCGTACGAGATCTGCTATCCCGGTGCGCTCAGTGACCGGCCATCCGACCGGCAGCTCGACATCGGGGACCTGGTCGCCGCACCGGACCCGGCAGACCCGGCAGACCCCACGGCCCCGGCGGCCGGTCTGCTGCATCTGTACTCGCAGCGGCTCGGAAAGCGCGTCCACCCCGTCCATCTGGGGCTGGTCGCCGAGCCGTTCCTTCCTCCGGTGGCACGGCTGCTGGCCAACGGCTTCGGTGCCCATGCCGTCCTCGTACCGGGCGTTTCCTTTCTCCTTCCCACCGAATCCGGAGCGGGGGAACCGGGGGCGTCTCAGCCGGAAGGAGTGAGTTTTCTTCCCCGTCTGGAAGTCGGCAGGGTCACTATTCGCCGCGCGCGGTGGGTCGTGGCTGCGGACGACGTGCCGCTCCCCGCGAAAGGGGAGACCCCCGGCCGCTATCTGCTGCGGCTCGCCGGCTGGCTGCGGGACGAGGGAATTCCCCCTCGTGGTTTCGTACGAGCGCTGGACCCGCCGTCCGAGGGCGAGGGCGAGGTGGCGCGCTGGCTGCTGCAGGGCGGACACAAACCGGTCTATGTGGATTTCGCGTCCGCGCTCCACGTCCGGACCTTCACGCGGATGGCCACGGGCTGCCGTGGAGTAATGGTTTTCGAGGAGCCGCGACCCGCGCCCGAGGACGCACTGCGCACGGAGGGGGAATCGGCGCGCGTGACGGAATTCGCGGTGGAACTGACGCGGCGGAACGACGGAGAGGGAGACCGTGGCTGAGACCCGTTGGGTCAGCGCCCACATCTTCCACCAGGGGGATACGGACGCACTGATCCTGGACGCACTCCACCCGCTGACCGAGCGCCTGCGGGCGAGCAGCGGGCCGGCCGATGCGTCGTTCTTCCTGCGCTACTGGGACGGCGGACCGCATATACGGCTGCGGGTGGCGGTGCCGGACCCGGAGCGCCGGGAAGAGGTGCGCGGCGAAATAACCGGCGCATGCGAGGCCTGGTTCCGCCGGCACCCGTCGGAACCGTTCCTTGACGAGCGGCACTATGCCGAGCAGGCAACGATTTTGGCCGCGCGGGAAAGGATGACGGCCTACGAGCCGCGTATGTACCCGCTCGACTCGGTGCAGTTCCTGGCTTATCGCCCCGAATACCGGCGTTACGGTTCCGGCCGGAACATGGCAGCGGTCGAGCGGCATTTCGCCGAATCGAGCCAGATCGCGCTGACGGTGCTGCGGGCGGGGGCAAGCCCAAAGGAACGGCAGACCGCCGCGTACTGCATGCTGCTGCTCGCCTGGTTCACCTGCGAAAGCGACCCGGCCCGGCTGGAAAAAGAGCAGTTGAGCGACGGGGCCGACCGGTACGGGCCGGACCACGCGGACCGCTATGAACGGCAGCGGGCAGCACTCACCGGACTTCTGCGGTCGATGCGCTCGCTTGTCCTGCGCCGGGACGAGGTACCGGAACAAGGAACGCTGGGGCGCTGGGCCCATTCGGTACGCAGGCTGAATGACTCCGTAACGGCCCCCTGGCGGGTTCTGGATGCCTGCGCCCATTTGCTGTGCAACCGGCTCGGAGTGCAGCTGGAGCAGGAAACCTATGTCCGGTATCTCGCGGTGCGCGCGATATCCGAGGCGGCACGGGCGCCGGAAGGAGTGTGAGCCCCATGGACTGGTACAGCGTGCACGTCCGTTACAACGACCCCGTCAAGGACCGGCTGGTACTGGACGCCGTCCGGCCGCTCTTCGACAGGGTGCGAGCACACGGCGCGGCGTACTACATGCCGCATTGGCGACTCGGCCCGCATCTGCGGCTCAACTTCCGTACGTCCAAGGAGCTTTTCTCCCGGACGGTGTTGCCCACCGCACTCGAGGTGATGGGCGGGTTCCTGGAAAAGCATCCCTCCACGACCCGTCTGGATCCGGCGGCCTTTCTCCCGATGCACCGGCGACTGGCGGAACTGGAAGGCGAGCAGGGTCCGTTGGAGCCTTGGCGGTCCGACAATTCGCTGTGTGTGGCGCCCTACGACCTACGAGCCGATGTGCTCCGGTCGAAAGAGCTGGCAGAGGTGCTGACGGAATTCCATGTCGCCGCCACTCCGTCGGCGTTCTCGATGACCGAGCAGGTACGCCAGGGCGGGCAGCGGCTCGGCGTCGCCTTTGATCTCATGGTGGCCACGGCCCATGGACTGTCCGGAGCGGGCGCCGCGGGATTCGTTTCCTTTCGCTCCCACGCCGAGGCATTTCTCACCAACGGGGCGGAGGGCGCCGGGCGCCGCGAGAGCTGGGAACGCCATTACCGGCGCCACGCGGCACCGTTGAACGCCCGTCTGCGTGAGGTCATCGCCACGGTGGACGGCGAACGGGACACCGTTCCGTTCGTCCGCGCATGGGTGGACCTGCTGACACCGTATGCCGCTCATGCAGGGGACCTGGCCGCCGCCGAAGCGCCGCTGTTCGAAGCGGCGGGCCGCGATCTGTACGGCCCGCTGCTCCCCGCACAGAGCCCGTTCCATCGCACGCTGGAGCCGGACGACGCACTCGCTCTGCTGCGGGCACCGGGATTCACCCGCTACCGGCTGCTGCTCAATCTCACCTATCTCCAGCTGACCCGCCTGGGCGTCAGTCCCGAAGAGCGCTTTCTCCTCTGCCATCTGGCCGCGAGTGCCGGCGAGGAATTCTCCGGAATCTCATCGGAGGAACTGGTCCGTGCCTGGGTGCGGAAGGTGGCCCGGTGACCGACACGGAACGCGCCGCGTCACCGGACGAGCTGCTGTCGTTACGGGGCGGCGTCCATCGCGCCGAGGACTCGCGCGGCACGCATCACCTGGTGGCCTGGCCGCGTAGCCGCCGCCTCGGCCGGCTGCGTCCGGGCCACCTCGCGGTCATCGAGCGCCTGGCCGACGGACCCGCACGCCGCGCCGACCTGATCGACCGGGCCCGCTCGTACGACGGCACCGACGCACCGGAACCCGTCACCAGGCTGCTGAACCTGCTGCTGGCGGACGGCTGGCTGCGGCGTACCGCCTGCGAAGGCGAACGCCCGCTCTGGACGGTGTGCCCCACCGGCCGACCGGACACCCCGCAGCCGGCGGCCCGCCCGGACCGGCCGGTCCTCTCGCGCTTCGCCGTGCTGCGCCACGAGGAGGGGGACCTGCTGCTGGAGTCGCCACGGTCCTCCTGCACGGTGCGGGTGCACGACGGCGGCCGGAGCGCACTGTTCGCGGTGCTGTCCGGCAGCCGAGCCCCAGGTCCGCTCGCCGACGAACTGTGGCGGCAGGGATTCCTGGTGGGGGACCAGGACCCGGAAGAGACCGACCTGCGCCTGCGGCAGTGGAGCCCCCACGAACTGTGGTTCCACACCCGCAGCAGGCTGGGCGGCCGGCCGGATTCCGCGGCCGGATTCGGCGGAACCTGGTGGAGCCACGGGAAATTCGACGAACCGCCCGAACAGCACCCCCCTTTCCCGGGGCCGCGCATATCCCTCCCCCGCCCCGCTCTCGACACACTCCGGAACACCGATCGCACGCTCACCGCAGTCCTGGAAGACCGGCGAACCCTGCGGACGCACGACGATGCCGCCCCGCTCTCCGTCGACCAGCTCGGAGAATTCCTCTACCGGTGTGCCGGCGTCCGAAAGCGCGAGGGGGCCGGCCCGGCATTCCGCCCGTACCCGGCGGGCGGTGCGCGATATGAACTCGAGATCTATCCCGTCGTACGGCATATGAAAGGGCTGGCGGCGGGGCTGTACCACTACGACCCTTTCGCGCATCAACTGGAATCGCTGTCCGGCATGACCCCCGAGGTGCAGCGCATGCTGGCCACGGGGGCCCGGTCGGGGGGAATGCAGGAGCCGCCCCAGGTCCTTCTGGTGATGTCCGCGCGATTCGGACGGCTCATGGCCAAGTACGAGGCCATGGCGTATGCCCTGGCGCTCAAACACGTCGGCGTTCTCACCCAGGTGATGTATTCCGTGGCCACCGCTATGGGGCTCGCACCGTGCGCCCTGGGCGCCGGCGACTCCGAGGCCTTCACGGCCGCGACGGGACTCGACATGTTCGCCGAATCCAGCGTCGGAGAATTCCTGCTGGGCAGCCGGGAGGCGGCGCAAAGATGAGGCTGCGTATGCGGGACGACGTGTATGTCGCACCGGTGCCCGACGGCGCCTTCGCGCTGACACCCGACGGGCCGGTCCGCTTCGCCGGTGCGTCCGTCCACCAGTGGATCGAGCGCCTGGCGCCCCGTCTGGACGGGACGCGTACGCTCGCGGAACTGACCGCAGGGATGCCGGAGCAGCGCCGCGCCCTGGTGGAACAGCTGGCACGGGCCCTGCTCGCCAGAGGACTCGCCGTCCGCGTGGACGAGCCCGCCGGGCACCGGCCGCCCGAGAAGCCGGTGTGTCTGCTGGCGGGCTCGGGCGCCCTGTACGAAGCCGCCGTACGCATGCTCACCTGCGCCGGCTTCGAGGTACGCACCGGCGATGACGCCGACGCCGACGATGACGCCGACGCCGACGATGACGCCGACGCCGAGGAGGGCGTCGACGACGGGGAGGACGCCGCCCGGCCGCCGGACGGCACCCACGCGGTGGTGTACGTGGCCGACCGTCCGGATCCGGAGCGGATCCGTGCGCTGGAAGGGTGGTGCGCGGGGGCTGCCGTCCCCATGGCATGCCTGGTGGCGGACCGGGGCGCGGTCTGGCGGGCCCCCACCGCGGTACCGGCGGCCGCCGGGGCATGGGCCGCGGCGTGGTGGCGGGTGGAGCTTCCGCACGAGTGGCCGCCGCACCCCGTCGAGCGCCTGGAGGAGGTGTCCCTGCGCGGCGCCGTCCGCACACTCGCCGCGGCGCAGCTGGCCAGGGACGTGACCGCCTTCCTCGCCGAGCCACCGGCCGGGGACGGACCGGACTCCCCGGCCGCAGACGGCCCCGACTCCCCGGCCGGCGCCGCACCGGCCCCCCTCGTCCGGATCGACCCGACGACACTGGAGGCCACCGCCCATCGCTACGTCCCTCACCCCTACGCCACCCCCGCCGCACCGGACACCCCGGCAGACCTGCTCGCAGCCGTCGCACGGCGGCGCGATTCCGGTGCCCTGACGGAGGACGAGTTCTCCCGGCGCGCGGTGGCCGGCGTGGATCCCGTGACCGGGATGCTCGGCGACGTATCCGAAGGGGATCTCCCCCAACTCCCCCTGCGCGTGGCCCAATCGACGGTCCGCGACCCCTGCGGCCTGCTCGGGGCAGAGCCCCTTGTCGTCACAGGTACGGGACCGGATTTCGCCGCCGCACGCCTCGATGCGGCGCGCCGCGGATTCGCCGCCTACGGGTCACTCGTGTTCGACCCCCGGCGTGCCCGGGACGGGGAGCTCCTGGGGTACGACCTCGGCGACGGCAGCGTGCACCGGGTGGCGGCGGAGCGGGTCTTCCCGGCCCTCCGTCGCACGCCCGCCCCCTTCCGGGTGCCCGCAGGGGTGGCCGCCGGTCTGAGCTGGCAGGAGGCGCTCGAAACGGGCCTCGCCGGCAGCTGCGGGGAACGCACCGTCGGGAACGCGCTGACGGGGACGACGGCGTTCCCACGGCTCGACCTCACCTCCCTCCTCACCGGCACCGGCGAGGGCCCCTCCGAAGCCGCCCGCAGGTACCACCGCCTGCTGACGGTCATCGGCGAACCCTGCTGGATCCACGACCTCACCGGCCCTCTGGGCGTGCCCAGTTACGCGTTCGGCTCGGGTGACCGCACGATCGCGTACGCCGGCTCCCTCACGCCCGACCGCGCACTGGCCGATGGCCTGGCGCAGCTGCTGCTGGACCATCAGGCGCGGGTCAGCGCACGCCCCGAGTGCGCCCCCGCCCCGGTTCCCGCGCTGCCGCCGAGGCTCCGCGACAGCAGCCGTACCGCGTCGATCCGGCCGGCGGTCCCCCTGGACACGGTGGTGAAGAACCTGCGCGGGTACGGCCTGAGGGCCGTGGCCGTCCCGCTCGACCATGACAGGGAGGCAGCCCGTACCATGCCCCATCTTCTGCACGTGGTACTCACTCATGACTAGCCCGATGACCGTGGCCCTGGTGGGCGAGGGAAGCCTGGCCGACGCCGTCGGGCAGGCCCTCCGGACCGGCACACCGCAGCACGAGGTCGTCAACATCGCGTCCCTGCCGGGCACTTCCCTTCCCCGGAGCGATCTCACCGATCTCACCGATCTCACCGATCTCGTCGTTGTCGCGACCGACGGCTGGGACACGCGTTCCTACGACGCCGTACGCGCCGCATGCACCGGACGGGCCGTGCCCTGGCTGCCGGTCCGCACCGAATACGACACGGTGATCATCGGCCCGCTGGAGCGGCCGGGCGAGCAGGCGTGTGTGCGGTGCGCGGAAATCCGCCGCGACCGCGCCCGTGACCACGCGGAAGGCCACCGGGCCGTACGGGAACGGCACGCGGAGGCACTCGCCGTACGGAGCTCGCCCTTGCTGACCCCGCTCGCCTGCGAGGTGGCGGCCGCTCTCGTCGCCGACGAGGCGGACAGCGCGCGGGACGGCGGGAGCGGCCGGACCCACGGCGCGTTGCTGCGCATCCCGCTCGACACCTTGGCCGTATCCGCCCATCGCTTCCTCCCCGACCCCTGGTGCGGTGTCTGCGGCCGACTGCCCGACGACTCCGCAGAGCGCGGCACGCTCGGATTCGTGCCCCGTCCCAAACCCGCCCCCGGTACCTACCGCCTCGGCGAGGTCGACCTGGACGCGCTGGCCGAGACCTACGTGGACGGCGAGGCCGGCCTGATCCGTGCTCTGCGCACCGGGTCGGACGGCGGCGTGGCCACCGCGGTCGCTCCGCTGGGCGTCCGCGGATCGCAGGCTCCCGAGAACGGCTTCGGCCGGAGCCGCAACTACCGGACGAGCCGGACGACGGCGGTCCTTGAAGCACTGGAGCGATACGGCGGTGGGCTCCCCGGCGGCGTCCGCACCGCGGTCCGCGCCGCCTACCGCGAGATCGCCGACCGGGCCCTCGACCCGCGCACCCTCGGGCTGCACCCGAAGGCCCATTACCGCCGGCCCGATTTCCGGCTCCGCCCGTTCACCCCGGACACGCCGTACGACTGGGTCTGGGGCTATTCCTTCCGGCGGCAGGGCCCCGTCCTCGTCCCCGAATCGTGTGCGTATTACCGGACGCGGTACCGCTCCCCGGACCCGGGATTCGTCTATGAAATCTCCAACGGCTGTGCCCTGGGCGCGAGCCTGGAGGAGGCAGTCCTGCACGGCATCCTCGAAGTGGCCGAACGCGACGCCTTCCTTCTGACCTGGTACGCACAGATGCCCGTGCCCCGGCTGGATCTCGCCACCGCGCGGGACCCGCAGGTGCCGTTGCTCGCCGAGGTGATAGCGGCGGAAACCGGCTATCAGGTCATGGCGTTCGACACCACTCTGGAAGAGGGCGTGCCCAGTGTCTGGGCCATGGCGGTGGACACCGCACAACGCCCCGGACATCCGCGGGCGATCTGCGCGGCCGGAGCGCATCTCGATCCGGAACGGGCGGTGGCGAATGCGCTCGCCGAGCTCGGACCCATGATCGTCTCCAGCATTGCGCGCCAGGGCGTGGAGCGGGACCGGGCGGCACTCATGGCCCGGGACCCCTGGCAGGTGACGGAGATGGCACACCACGAACTGCTCTACGGGCATCCGGACGTCTTCGACCGCTTCGATTTCCTGCTGGCCTCGGACGAACACCGCGCCTTTGCCGACTGCTTTCCCGGCGCCCGGATCCGCAACGACGACCTGACCGACGATCTGGCGGAGCTGGCGGGACGCTTTGTCTCCTCGGGACTTGACGTCGTCGTGGTCGACCAGACCACCCCGGAGCACGCGGTCGGCGGCTACCGCTGCGTCAAAACACTGATTCCCGGCACCTTGTCGATGACCTTCGGCCACGCATACCGCCGCGTCCACGGGCTGCGCCGCCTCCTCGAGGTCCCCCACCGCCTGGGTTACCGGGCAGGACCGCTCCGACCGGACGAGATCAACCCCCATCCGCATCCCTTTCCGTAACGGTCCTGGCCGGATCCGCACTGCCCCGGGAGAGCCATGTACGTCATGTTCGCCGTCTGGAATCTGACCAGTTCGGAGCAGTCCGTGGAGAGCCTGCGCGACTACCTCAGGCGCACGGCGATCGACGCGTTCCAAGGTGTCGAGGGCATGCGCTGGAAAGTGTGGTTCTCCCATCCGGAACGCCAGATCTGGGGCGCTGTCTATCTCTGGGACTCCCTCGAGGCGATGCAGCGCCGACTGGGCGATCCGAAGAAAGCGCTGGAAGTCATCGGGTACACACCGTCGATCAGCGTCTTCGACGTCGAGGCCGTGGCCGAGGGGGCGAGCGCGTGGGAGTCGCTGGCACAGGTGGGACTGGCCTGGGAGGGCACCCAACAAGGAGGGCCGGAACCGCACTTCCCTGTCCTTCCGGGCCAGTGACCCCTCAATTCCGGACGTCGGCAATTCCCGACGTCGACATCGCGATCGTCGCCGGACACGATCATTACCCGACACGATCGCTACGGGAGGAAGACGTGGACTGGGGGACGCTCGTCGCGACGGTCAGTGGTGGCTCCATCGCCATCACCGGCACCGTCCTGGCCGACTACCTGCGCAATCGCCGCGAGCAGGACCACGGGGTGGAGGCACGGCGACGGGCGGTGTACATCGAGTTCATCGCGGCCGCAGGGGCCTGCCACACCCGGTTACGTCAGATCGCCCAGGCTCCGGACGCCGAAGCCGACCTCGAGGCGGCCACCCGCGCGGCACTGAGCGATGCCGGGATCTACGAAGTGCGCGAAAGGCTGTTCATCGACGCCACCACCTCCGTCGCCGGCGCCGGGCAGGCGATGTTCGAGCAACTCCGCGCCCTGCAACGCGCCGTCGCCGCAGGTGCCTCGCCCACCTCACCGGCCTTCCACCATGCCTATCACCCCTACCTCGGCACGGTCTGGACCTACCGGGTCGCGGTACGCAAAGAGCTGGAGGGCCAGTCCTTTTCCCCCGCGGCGTTCGGATGGGACGAGTGGGACGGCAAGGACCGGTGCCCGCTCTGCCAGGCGGAGGTCACCGCGGGAACGTGAAGCCGTGGGCATGATCCACGGCGGGTGGTGCCCCAGAGGCCGGCACAACGGCCCGTACAAACGACCAGGGGCCCTGCCTCGCCGAAGCGAAACAGGGCCCCTGACCTGGGCTGATATCCGACTTTTCGTTGTCGGGACGACAGGATTTGAACCTGCGACCCCTTGACCCCCAGTCAAGTGCGCTACCAAGCTGCGCCACGTCCCGGTTGCCCGTACCGGCCGGAAACTTCCCGGTCGGGGCGTGCAGAAGAAAAATACCCTGTCCCCGGCCATGAATCCAAAGCGGGTCCCCTTCCGGCCGCTTTCCGGCCGCTTCCGGGCGTCCGAGCAGGCCCGTCTCGCCCGTGTTTGGATGGAGTATGGCCGGAATGTTCCCACATGCCGATATCCGGGTGCGCCGGGTGTACGAACCTCCGGAGCCGGCCGACGGTGCCCGGGTGCTGGTGGACCGGCTGTGGCCGCGCGGGCTGTCCAAGGCGGACGCGCTGCTGACCGAGTGGTGCAAGGACGCGGCCCCCTCGTCGGAGCTGCGGCGCTGGTACCGCCACGAGGGCGAGCGCTTCGAACGGTTCGCCGAGCGCTATCGGGGCGAGCTGGCGCAGGAGGCGGCGCAGGCCGCGCTGGCGCGGCTGCGGGAGCTGGCGGCGGACGGCCCGCTGACGCTGCTCACCGCGACGAAGGAGGTGGGGCTGAGTCATGTGACCGTGCTCGTCGATGTCCTCCGTACGGGCGACTGAGCTTCCGCAACGCCTTGCCCGTACGTCGCTGACCTGGGCATTCGTCGAAGCGTTGACGAAACATACGGTGGAGTGCATACTTATGCTCATCAGCGTATGCACTGTAAGGAGAATCCCGTGACCGAGCGCGTCGTACTCGCCTATTCGGGGGGACTGGACACCTCTGTCTGCATCGGCTGGATCGCCGAGGAGACGGGCGCCGAGGTCATCGCCGTTGCCGTGGACGTCGGCCAGGGCGGCGAGGACCTGGAGGTCATCCGCGAGCGCGCCCTCGCCTGTGGTGCCGTGGAAGCCGAGGTCGCGGACGCCAAGGACGAGTTCGCCGATGAGTACTGCCTCCCGGCGATCAAGGCCAATGCGCTGTACATGGACCGCTACCCGCTGGTCTCCGCGCTCTCGCGGCCGACGATCGTCAAGCACCTCGTCGCCGCCGCCAAGAAGCACGGCGCCACCACCGTCGCCCACGGCTGCACCGGCAAGGGCAACGACCAGGTCCGGTTCGAGGCCGGTATTTCCTCCCTCGCCCCCGACCTGAAGTGCATCGCTCCGGTCCGTGACTACGCCATGACCCGGGACAAGGCCATCGCCTTCTGCGAGGCCAACAACCTCCCGATCGCGACCACCAAGAAGTCGCCGTACTCCATCGACCAGAACGTCTTCGGGCGTGCCGTCGAGACGGGCTTCCTCGAGGACATCTGGAACGCCCCGATCGAGGACGTCTACGAGTACACCCAGAACCCGGCCACGCAGCGCGAGGCCGACGAGGTCGTCATCAGCTTCGAGCAGGGTGTCCCGGTCGCCATCGACGGCAAGAAGGTCACCGTCCTGGAGGCCATCCAGGAGCTCAACCAGCGGGCCGGCGCCCAGGGCATCGGCCGGATCGACATGGTCGAGGACCGCCTCGTCGGCATCAAGTCCCGCGAGGTGTACGAGGCGCCCGGCGCCATTGCGCTGATCACCGCGCACCAGGAGCTGGAGAACGTCACCGTCGAGCGCGAACTGGCCCGCTACAAGCGGCAGGTCGAGCAGCGCTGGGGCGAGCTGGTCTACGACGGCCTGTGGTTCTCCCCGCTCAAGCGGGCCCTGGAGGGCTTCATCAACGAGGCGAACCAGGCCGTCTCCGGCGACATCCGGATGACCCTGCACGGTGGCCGTGCGGTCGTCACCGGCCGGAAGTCCGACCAGTCGCTGTACGACTTCAACCTGGCGACGTACGACACCGGCGACACCTTCGACCAGTCGCTCTCGAAGGGCTTCATCGAGCTCTTCGGCATGTCCAGCAAGATTGCGGCCAAGCGCGACCTGGCCTGAGCCCCTCTCGTTACCTTCGTACGACGACCGCCTCCTCGCCCTCTCGGTGACGAGGCGGTGGCACATCACCACCCCTCCGAGGAGCAGCAGTGAGCAGCAACAGCGGTGACGTCCGGCTCTGGGGCGGCCGTTTCGCCGCCGGCCCGGCAGAGGCCCTGGCCCAACTGTCGGCGTCCGTCCACTTCGACTGGCGGCTGGCCCCGTACGACATCGCCGGCTCCCGCGCGCACGCCCGGGTGCTGCACAAGGCCGGGCTGCTGACGGCGGACGAACTCGAGCGGATGATCTCCGGGCTCGACCGGCTCGAGGCCGATGTCGCCGACGGCTCGTTCACCGGCACCGTTGCCGACGAGGACGTGCACACCGCCCTGGAGCGCGGGCTGCTGGAGCGGCTCGGCCCGGACCTCGGCGGCAAGCTGCGGGCCGGCCGGTCCCGTAACGACCAGGTGGCCACGCTCTTCCGGATGTATCTGCGCGACCATGCCCGGATCATCGGCGGTCTGATCGCCGACCTCCAGGAGGCGCTGATCGGCCTGGCCGAGGCGCACCCGGACGTGGCGATGCCGGGCCGCACGCACCTTCAGCACGCGCAGCCGGTGCTGTTCGCGCACCATGTGCTGGCCCACGTCCAGTCCCTCTCCCGGGACGCGGAGCGGCTGCGCCAGTGGGACGACCGCACCGCCGTGTCGCCGTACGGCTCGGGCGCGCTGGCCGGCTCCTCGCTCGGCCTCGACCCGGAGGCGGTCGCCGCGGACCTCGGCTTCGAGCACGGTTCCGCCGGTAACTCCATCGACGGCACGGCCTCGCGGGACTTCGTCGCCGAATTCGCCTTCATCACGGCGATGATCGGCGTGAATCTCTCCCGTATCGCCGAGGAGATCATCATCTGGAACACGAAGGAGTTCTCCTTCGTGACGCTGCACGATGCCTTCTCCACCGGCTCGTCGATCATGCCGCAGAAGAAGAACCCGGACATCGCGGAACTGGCCCGGGGCAAGTCGGGACGCCTGATCGGCAATCTGACGGGCCTGATGGCGACCCTCAAGGCCCTCCCGCTCGCCTACAACCGCGACCTCCAGGAGGACAAGGAGCCGGTCTTCGACTCCTGCGACCAACTGGAGGTACTTCTTCCGGCGTTCACCGGCATGATGGCCACGCTGACCGTCAACCGGGAGCGCATGGAGGAGCTGGCTCCGGCCGGGTTCTCGCTGGCCACCGACATCGCGGAATGGCTGGTCAAGCAGGGCGTGCCGTTCCGGGTGGCGCACGAGGTCGCGGGGGAGTGCGTCAAGGAGTGCGAGGCGCACGGCATCGAGCTGGACCAGCTCACCGATGACCAGTTCGCCAAGATCTCCCCGCATCTGACGCCCGAGGTCCGCAGCGTCCTCAACGTGCCCGGCGCGCTGGCCTCGCGCAGCGGCCGCGGCGGCACCGCCCCCTCCGCGGTGGCGGCGCAGCTCGCCGAGCTGAAGTCCGACCTGGCGGTGCAGCAGGCCTGGGCCACGGCCAAGCAGAAGTAGCGCACGGACGCGAACGGCGGCCCCTGCCCGGGAACGGGCGGGGGCCGCCGTCGTCGTGCTCCGTCGCTCAACGGTGCCGGTGAGGTGCAGCCGGCCGGCCGGCGGCTCGCCCTGAGAGCAGGACGTGAGACATTGATGTCTCATTCGGGTACTCTGTGTCTCATGGCCCTGGATCGTGAACAGGTACTCACCCAAGCCGCCGCGCTGCTCAGCCGCCGGGCGACGACGTCGATGGACGAGATCGCCCGAGCCGCCGGCATCAGCCGGGCAACCCTGCACCGGCACTTCGCGGGACGCGACGCGCTGATCCGAGCCCTCGAACAGCTCGGCATCGAGCAGCTCACCCGGGCGATGGACGCGGCCCGGCTCGACGGCGGCGCCGCCGGCGACGCACTGCGCCGACTGATCACCGAGGCCGAACAGGTCGCCGGCGTGCTGGCCTTCCTGTTCACCGAGAACCAGCTCTTCGAGGGCGAGGAGGTCAACGCGGGCTGGGCTCGCCTGGATGCCCGTATCCATGCACTCTTCCGCCGCGGCCAGGAACAGGGCGACTTCCGCATCGACCTCAGCGCCGCCTGGCTCACCGAGGCCTTCTACGGCCTGATGGGCGCCGGCGCCTGGGCCGTCCACGAAGGGCGCGTCGCCCGCAACGACCTCAACCACTCGATCGCCGAGCTGCTGCTCGGCGGCATCCGACGGAGCATGGAGAAATGACCGAGACCATAGCGTCAGGACCGGCCGGTTCGGCCCATGTGGACGACCAGCCCCGCCCGGGTCGCTGGCTCGCTCTCGCCGTCCTCGTCCTCGCCGTCCTGCTGGTCGGCGTCGACGCCACGGTCCTCGGCCTGGCCACGCCCTTCCTCAGCGAGGACCTGCGCCCCTCCGGCACGCAGCTGCTGTGGATCGGTGACATCTACTCCTTCGTCATCGCCGGTCTGCTGGTGTCCATGGGCAGCCTCGGCGACCGCATCGGCCGCAAGAAGCTCCTGCTGATCGGCTCCCTCGCGTTCGGCGCGATGTCGGCGGTCTGCGCGTACTCCACCAGTCCGGAGATGATGATCGCCGCCCGCGCCCTGCTCGGCGTGGCCGGTGCGACGCTGATGCCGTCCACCCTGGCGCTGATCCGCAACCTGTTCCACGACCCCAAGGAACGCAGTCTCGCGGTCGGCATATGGGGCGCGATGGCCTCGGCGGGCACCGCCGTCGGCCCGGTCCTCGGCGGTTTTCTGCTCGGCCACTTCTGGTGGGGCTCGGTCTTCCTCATCAACCTGCCCGTGATGGCGCTCCTGGTGGTCATCGGCATCAAGGTGATCCCGGAATCACGTAATCCGGATCCCGGCCCCTGGGACATCCCCAGCGTCGCGCTGTCCCTGGTGGGCATCGTCGGCCTCGTCTACGCCATCAAGGAAGCGGCGGTACACGGCTACCGCTGGGACATCCTGGCCGCCGGCCTCATCGGCGCACTCGCGCTCATCGTCTTCGTCCGCCGCCAGCTCACCCTCGCCTCACCCCTGCTCAACATGAAGCTCTTCCACCACAGGGGCTTCTCCGGGGCGGTACTGGCCGATCTGCTGACCATCCTCGGTCTGTCCGGGCTGGTGTTCTTCCTCTCCCAGTTCCTGCAGATGGTGCAGGTCCGCTCGCCGCTGAACGCCGGACTCACCGAACTGCCCGCCGCGGTCGGCGCGGTGGGCGCCGGCCTCGCCGCCGGCTTTGTCGCCCGCAGACTCTCCGTACGCCTCGTGGTGGCCGGCGGCCTCGCGGTGGTTGGCCTCTCGCTCGTCGGCTCCACGACCCTGCACGCCGACACCGGCACCGCCTCGATCGGCCTGATCCTCTTCGTCGTCGGCGTCGGCGCCGGATTCTCCTTCACCGTCACCGCCGATGTGATCCTCTCCAGCGTCCCCAAGGAAGAGGCGGGCGCCGCCTCCGCGGTCTCCGAGACGGCGTACGAACTCGGCTCCGCGCTCGGCATCGCGCTGCTCGGCTCCATCGTCACCGGCATCTACCGTGGCTTCGAGGTGCCCGCCGGGATCCCCGCGGATGCCGCCCACGCCGCCCGCGAATCACTCGGCGGCGCCGTCGAAGTCGCCAAGGACCTCCCCGCCGGCCAGGCCTCGGCCCTGATGAAGGCCGCTCAGCAGGCCTTCGTCAACGGCTTCGACATCGCCGTGGGCGTCAGCGCCGTGGTGCTGCTGGGCGCCGCCGTCGCCGCATGGGTGCTCCTGCGGGGCCAGGAACTGGGCACCAGCCCGTCCAAGCCCGGTGCGGAGCCGGAGGCCCGCCCGGAGCCGGCGCCCGAACCGACGGGCGGGGGCGCCTGAGGTCCGGCCCGGACCCGGACTTGGGGGCGTTGTCAGTGGCGTCTGCTGAGATGGACCCATGGACTACGAGAGTGCGCTCGCGGACCTCCGCAGGCTGGCCGTCGAGCACGTGGGCGAGCATCTGGGCCCGCAGCTGGCCGCGCTGGCCAGACGCGGGTTCATGCTCAAGCCCGCGAGCGACGACGCCCCGCCGACCGGCCGCTGCCGGGCGGGCGGCCCGGCCCTCCTGGAGCCTGGAACGCCCTGGCCGGAAAACGGGACGGGCATACCCCTGAGCCTGATCGCGGTCCTGGACACCGACGAACTCGCCCCATGGCTCGGCGAGGAACTGCCCACCCCGCTCGGCCTGGTCAACATCTTCATCACGCAGCCGGATCCGCAGTACGCGGACGATCCCCGGTTCGCGCAGAAGACGGGGAAATTCCCGGCGCTCTACGGGTACGACGACGATTCGGACCGCCGCATCGTCCTCGCCGATCCGGCGCGCGCGGTGGAGATACCGGCCCCGGCCCCCGCCACAGTCTTCGGCCGGCGCCCCCTGCACGCCGCCCCGGTCCTGACCCTGCCCTCCTTCGACGGCGACCTGGTGGACCCGGTCCTGGAGACCCTCGACTACCGCGCCGACCCCGAGTTCGACGAGAACGACCTGTTCCCTCCGTACGAACGGCTCATACGGGACCGCTTCAGCGAGGCGTGGCGGGACTACTGCCGGCATGACCTGGGATTCCGGAGAGAGGACGGCTGGTCCGTCTCCGACCAGGCATTCGGCTGGCCGTACATCGACAGCTGGCTGATGGAGGAGAGGGAAGAGGAATACACCCACCTCCTCACGCTCTCGCGGGACGTCCTCTGGCCCTACGGGGACGCATTCGACCGCGTCATGGTCCCCACGAGCGCGCTGCGGAACGGCGCATTCGCCCGTGTGGTGTACGAGGGGGACGGCGTCCACTGACCCGGGCGCGGCGTGCGGGTGCGGGGCCGCCGGAGGTCAGTGGGGGCGGTATCCATGAACCGTCATGGATCCATGAACCCTCGCGGATCCATGAACCCTCACGGATCCATGACCGTGACGGCTCCATGACCGTGACGCACCGGGCAATTGACGAACTGAAAGGGAAGCGACGCCAAGGCCGAATCCGCGGCAATGCACGGAATCCACAGAACCCGTGCCGCCGGAAGAGCAGGTCCTCGCACCCGGCCGGGCCGCCCCTGCGGCGCCTCCGTCCGGAGACATCCGGGTCATGACAGGCGCCTGACGGGCGTGTCCTACGAAGCGCCGCGCCGTGCACCCGCCATGATCCACACGACACGCCCTGGGGGCGACTGTCCCCGGCCGTTCACGCCCGGATGCGTCCTGATGGCCGGCCGTCCCGCACGGCTCGCTTGACTCTCCCGTCGTCCCCCTACGGTCGGCCCGTTCAGGAGAGTGACGCAGTGCGCGACATCGGACGACGGTTCTTCTTCACCGCGGCGGGGGCCATGGCCACCGCGACCGCCATCGGCAGCAACGCCTACGCCAGCGGACACGCCCGCGACGCGGCCACCGCGGACGAATATGTCGATGTCCAGTTGCTCAATATCACCGACCTGCACGGATATCTCCAGGGCGCCCCGGGCGGCAATTCCGTCATTACGGGGGCGGGCGGCAAGGCATACACCGTGGGCGGCGTCGCCTACATGGCGGCCCATTTGGAGCGGCTGCGGGCCGACCGCCGCAACTCCCTCTTCTTCGCACCCGGAGACCTCTTCTCCGGCTGGGAATTCGACGCCTCCTCCTTCGCCGACGAGCCCACCATCGAGGCCCTGAACGCCATGCGCCTGGACTTCGCCTCCGCCGGAAACCACGAATTCGACAAGTCGGCGACGTTCCTCACCTCGCACATGGAAAAGGGCGTCAGCTACCCCGCCGTCGGCCGCGACGACTCCTTCGACGACTCGACCGGCAAGCGCTTCCACGGCGCGAACTTCTCGTACTTCAGCGCCAACATGGTGTGGCACGAGAGCGGCGAGACCGTCCTCCCGCCCTACAACATCGCCTACGTGGACTCCGGCCGCGGCCACAAACTGCCCATCGGCTTCATCCACCTCACCGCCCTCGGCACCGAATCGTTCCCCGGCTCCTACCAGCCGGGCCTGCGCACCCTCGACGAACTGGAAACCGCCAACCGCTGCGCCGCCGAACTGAAGTCCCGCGGCGTCAACGCGATCGTGCTCAGCATGCACGACGGCGCGGTCGCCGGCGGTGACTTCTCCAGTGGCAGCAACCCCTCGGGCCCCGCCTACGAACTGGCGCTCCGGGTCTCCTCGGACATCGACGCCATCGTCACCGGCCACTGGCACTGCGCCTTCACCATGATGCTCCCGGACCCCAAGGGCAACCCCCGCCCGTTCGTCGAAGCGGGCTGCTACGGCCAGCTGATCAACGAGATCAACCTGCGCCTCGACCCCGTCACCGGCCAGGTGATCCGGCCGCTGACCACGGCCACCAACCACCCCAACACCCGCGATGTGACCCAGCACCCCGAGCTGCGGTCGATCGCCGACTACTGGGCCGGCTACGGCACCCGGCGCGCCGCCACCCCGCTCGGCAAACAGACCGCCTCCTTCACCCGCCGGCGCAACGCCGCGGGCGAGAGCACCATGGGCGACCTCGTCGCCGACTGGGCGCTGTGGGCGGGCGGGCAGCCGCACGGCCCGATGGACGACGCCGGCGGCCACCCCAACACCCCCGCCGAACTCTCCGTCATCGCGGTCGCGCCGCGCGTCGGGCAGGCCATCATCGCCGGCGACCTGGTACGTGACGAGGCGTCCGGCGGCACCATCACCCTCGGTACGGCCTGGCGCACCGTCGGCTTCGGCGACCCGATCATGACGGTGACCGTCACCGGCGCCCAGATCCACGACGCGCTGGAGGAGCAGTGGGCGCCCACTGCCGGCGGCGGCCTGGGCTTCGCGCCGCTGGCCGTCTCCGCCAACGTCCGCTACACCTTCGACGCCGCCGGCCCGGTCGGCCGGCGCGTCGACCCCGCCGATGTCCGCATCAACGGCACCGCACTCGACCCGGCCCGCAGCTACCGTCTCGCCGCCCCCTCGTACACCCTCATCAACCAGGACGGCTACAGCGCCTTCTCCGGCTTCACCGCGCCCGTACGGCACACCCGCGACTTCGAGAGTTTCGTGGAATTCGTCCGCACCCGGCAGCAGCTGACGCCCGCCCCGCTGAACCGGGTCGCGGTGAAGAACGCGGGGGTGCCGGGCGCCCGGATCGGCGGCGTCACCGAACGGCCGCAGCTGCAGTCCGACGGCAGCAAGATCCCGCGGCCCGAGGCGGCGCTGCGCACGGCGCTGACCGGCGGTCCCGAGGGCCAGCGTGCGCCCGGCGGCTTCCGGGTGCCGTGCTGACGGCGCGGCAGAACGCAACGGGCCCCGTCCAAGGTGCGGACGGGGCCCGGCGTACGGTTCGTACGGGTCAGGGGGCGGGTCAGGCGGCCCTGGCCTTGGTGGCGTACATGTCGACGTACTCCTGGCCGGACAGCTCCATGACGTCGCTCATCACCTCGTCGGTGACGGCCCGCAGCACATAGCGGTCGCGGTCCATACCGTCGTAGCGGGAGAAGTCCAGCGCCTCGCCGAAGCGCACCGTCACCGGCGCGATGCGCGGCAGGCCCTTGCCGCCGGGCTGCACCTTGTCGGTGCCGATCATC
This sequence comes from Streptomyces sp. NPDC048483, assembly GCF_040651455.1. NCBI lineage: Bacteria > Bacillati > Actinomycetota > Actinomycetes > Kitasatosporales > Streptomycetaceae > Streptomyces > Streptomyces sp. NPDC048483. The sequence goes on along the minus strand of NZ_JBEZJZ010000047.1, from coordinate 20,986 downwards.
GCGAACGGAACGACGGGGGCGCCGGTCATCAGGGTGAGCCGGGCGATGCCGGTACGGCCGCGGTAGAGGCGGCCGTCGGGGGAGCGGGTGCCCTCGGGGTAGATGCCGAAGACGCTGCCCTCCTCCAGGATCCGGCGGCCGGTCATCAGCGCCGCCACGCCGCCGTGCCCGCCGTCCCGGTCCACCGGGATCATGCCGGAGCTGGTGAAGAACCAGGCCATCAGCCGGCCCTTGAGGCCCTTGCCGGTGACGTACTCGTCCTTGCCGATGAAGTAGACGGGACGCTTGACGAGCAGGCCCAGGAACAGCGAGTCGATGAAGGTGACGTGGTTGCCGGCCAGAATCACGGGCCCGGTCTCCGGAATGCGCTCCATGCCCTCGACCTTCGGGCGGTAAAGGACACGCATGACGAATCCGAGAATCGCCTTCAGCACAATGCGGGACAACGGGTCCTCCGGGTTGTGGCGGTCAACGTCGAGACAGCAGGGAACTCTGCAGCCCAGGACGATACTCGCGGGTCACCTGCGCACGCACATCGGGTTCACAAGGTCGATACGGAGAGTTGACGCACAGTTGATGTGTGTTACCGCCGTGTTCCCTCCGATGTTGACGTGTGTCTGCCCCAAGCCGCCCGTACATGTTTACGATCGGCGGGTGGTTTGGCAGGTGCGGGTCAGGGGAGGTGAGTCCCCCGGACCAGGCCGGACACCCCGGCCCCGACCCCACCGCCTCCCGGAAACCCCGGACTCACCTACCAAGGAGCGCGCACACATGCACAAGCGGCAGCAGCCAGGACGCCGGACACTGCTGGGGGCCGCGGCCCTGGGTGTGGGAGCGGCGGTGTTCGGCGGCGCCGGTCAGGCGAGCGCCCGCACCGTGAGCGGCGGCGGCGCGCCGCAGGAGCTGCCGGTGCCGCTGATCGTCGGCCACCGCGGCGCCAGCGGATACCGTCCCGAGCACACCTTCGGCTCCTACCAGCTCGCCCTCGACATGGGCGCGGACGTCATCGAGCAGGACCTCGTCCCCACCAAGGACGGCCACCTGGTCTGCCGGCACGAGAACGACATCACGGCCACCACCGACGTCTCCGCGCACCCCGAGTTCGCCGGCCGCAAGACCACCAAGACCGTCGACGGAACCAAGCTCACCGGCTGGTTCACCGAGGACTTCACGCTCGCCGAGCTCAAAACGCTGCGGGCCAAGGAGCGCATTCCGGGCACCCGCCAGCACAACACCCTCTACGACGGGCAGTGGGAGGTGCCGACCTTCGAGGAGGTCCTCCGGTGGGCCGAGCGCCAGGGCCGCAAGCGCGGCCGTCCGGTCTGGCTGCACATCGAGACCAAGCACCCCACCTACTTCCGCAAGCTCGGGCTGGGGCTGGAGGAGCGGCTGGCCAAGGCGCTGCGCGCACACGGCCGGCACCGACGCAACTCCCCGAACTTCCTGCAGTCCTTCGAGCCGGGCAGTATCCAGCGGCTGGGCAAGCTCGTCGGCTGCCCCAAGGTCGTCCTGCTGGACGCCCCCGACACGCGGCCGTGGGACTTCGTCGAGGCCGGTGACCCCCGCACCGTCGCCGATCTCATCAAGCCCTCCGGCCTGAAGTGGATCGCGGAATTCGCCCAGGGCATCGGCCCCGCGCTGGACCAGATCATCCCCAGGGACGAGTCGGGCAAGTCCGGTGCGCCCACCTCTCTCGTCAAGGACGCGCACGCCGCCGGCCTGGTCCTGCACCCGTACACGGGCCGCAACGAGAACACCTTCCTGCCCACCGACTACCGCCGCGGCACCGACCCCAACGCCTATGGGGACGCGCTGGGTTATTTCCGGGCGTGCCTGGCCACCGGCCTCGACGGCATGTTCTCCGACAACCCGGACACCGCGCTGCTCGCCGCCGCGGAGTTCCGCAAGCGCTGAGAACGGTCGCGTCGGACCGGCCCCGGCCTCCCCGGACCTCCCGGAATCTCATCTGAGTTGGGAATGTCACAGAGGAGCTTGGGTCGGTCCGCTCCCCATATCCCATATGTCCGCGCACAATGCCCGTTGGCGGAGATTGCCACTGCCACATTCCGGGGAACCCGGAAGCACGCAGCAAACGAAAAGGGGAGGCATACGGGCATGGGCACGAGTGTGACCATCTCTGCGGCGACCGACCAGGATGCCGAGCAGATCCTCAAACTGCAGTACCTCTGCTACCAGCCGGAGGCCGCGCTGTACGACGACTACGGCATTGAGCCGCTCACCCAGAGCCTGGACGCCCTGCGCGCCGAACTGCAAGAGGGGTGCGTGGTGGTGGCCCGGCTCGGCGGGGAGGTCGTCGGGTCCGTACGCGGCACGGTCGACGCGGACGGCACCGCGCGGATCGCCAAGCTCATCGTGCACCCGCGGATGCAGCGGCACGGGCTGGGCGGCCGGCTGCTCGGCGCGGTCGAGGAGCGGCTCGCCGCAGAGTGCTCCGCAAAGCGCTACCGCCTCTTCGCCGGCCACCGCAGCGAGGGCAGTCTGCGGCTCTACCGCAGCCATGGCTATGTGCCGGTCGGTACCGCGAGCCTCAGCCGCAGGCTGAGCGAGATCACCCTGGAGAAGGACCTGGGGAAGGAGCTCGGGAGCGGGCTCGGGAAGGACCTGGCGGCGGCCGAGGTGTCCGTGGCCGGGGCGTAGCCCAAGGACCGGTGCGTGGGCCCGCTGTGGGGGCGGGCCCACGCACCGTATTTCATGCCGTCGTCGTACGGGACCGGCGCAGCCACACCATGCCGGTGACGGGGAGGATGACGGGGATGAAGAGGTAGTCCAGCCCGTAGTCCGACCACACGGTGGCGTCGGGGAAGGCGGACGGGTCGGCCAGCGTCCAGGTGCCGATGCCCAGAACCCCGATCAGCTCCAGCGCGCAGGAGACGACCGCCGCCTTGCGGGCGCCCTCGCCGCCGCGGACCAGCGAGAAGGTGATGAAGCCGTAGACGGCGGCGGAGACCGCCGAGAGGCCGTACGCCAGCGGGGCCACCTGGAACTGCGCGATCAGCTGGTAGAGGGAGCGGGATGCGGCGGCAACAGTGAAGACCCCGTAGACGGTCACCAGGAGGCGGCCGGGGCCGGTGCCCAGGGAGCGCCTCGCGGGGGCGGCCGTGCCGTCCTGTGTCGTCGCGGTGGACGTGGTCTCAGGCACTGCCGCCTCCCCAGATGTCGAACAGCCGGACCTCCAGCACCGCCAGCACGATGGCGCCCGCCGTGACGGTGGCCGAACCCCAGCGGGTGCGCTCCGAGAGGGACATGAACCCGGTCGCCGGAACGCAGGCCGCGGCCCCCAGCAGATAGGCCACAAAGATCGCGGTGCCCTCGTCCGGCGACTGGCCGCGCGCCAACTGCGCGAAACCTGTGACCAGTTGGGCGATGCCGAGCAGCGACACCACGGCCATGCCGATGAAGTGCCAGTCCTTGGTGGGCTGGTCGCGGTAGGTGGCCCAGCCGCACCAGGCGGCCAGTGCGAGTGCGGTCACGGCGACCACAAGGGTCAGCGCGTCGATCACCGGGACCTCCGCGCGGCGCGGTGGTGCGCCGAGGGATTGTGAGGCATGGGCCGATGCTAATCGGCGGCGGGTGGAATCCAATAGGTGCATCGTGAAACGATTCGGTCCGGGGTGGTGGCGGGCGACGGGCGGGCACGTCCGGCCCCACCGTGGCACGTACGCTCCTCAAACATGAAGATCTCCGCTGATGCGCTCCTTTTCGACAATGACGGCACCCTTGTCTCCTCCCTGGAGTCCGTGCAGAGGTGCTGGACCCGCTGGGCGCAGGAATACGGCATCACGCGGGCCGACTTCGCGCGGGTCGAGCTGCACGGCCGGCCGGCGGCCGAGATCGTGGCCGATCTGCTGCCTGCCGACCGGGTGCCCGAGGCGCTGGCCCGTATCGACCAGCTGGAGGTCGAGGACGTCGCGGGCGGGGTCGTCGCGCTGCCGGGCACGCTCGCGCTGCTGGCGGGCCTGCCCGCCGAGAAGTGGGCCGTGGTCACCTCCGCCACCCGGCGGCTGGCCGAGGCCCGGCTGGCCGAGGCCGGGATACGCCCCAAGAACCTGATAGCCGCCGATGACATCAGCCGCGGCAAGCCCGACCCGGAGCCGTTTCTGCTCGCTGCCGAGCGGCTCGGCGTGGACCCGGCCCGCTGTGTGGTCTTCGAGGACGCGCCGGCCGGGCTGAGGGCGGGCCGCGCGGCCGGGATGACGACCGTGGCGTTGACCACAACACACCGTGCGGAGGAGCTGGCCGCGGATGTCGTCGTCGCCGATCTGTCGGCGGTATCCGTGCAGGCCACGGGCGCAACGGTGGAGATCACCGTCGGCGGGTGAGGGGCTGTCCACGGACCGGTCAAGCCTGTCCGGTATCCGGACAGGCTTGATCCGGCCGTACCGCTGTCTGGTTTACTTGCCGCCATGACCACGACGAGCTACCGCACCCCTGCGACCGAGGCGATCACGACGCCCGGTGCTCGTTGCGTGTGTCGAATGTGTGACCGCTGAGGGCCCCCGCCTGAGCCTCGCGCCCCGAAGCGAGACCCTGCTGTGCCACGAGCCGTACGTCATCGACGACGCACCGGCCGCCCCGCGTCACCGGAACCCGAAGCCGGTCCCCATGCCCCCGGGTTCCTCTCTGCCGCACTCGCAAGAATGCCCCGTACCCGGTGGGCGAGCCGCCGGGCACTCGACAGTGACGGAATTCCCTGTGATCACCACAACGGGCCTGACCAAGGTCTACCGTTCAGGAGACCGCGAAGTCACCGCCCTGGACGGCGTCGATCTGCACGTCCGCGAGGGCGAGGTGTACGGCGTCATCGGCCAGAGCGGCGCCGGTAAATCCACCCTCATCCGCTGCCTGAACCTCCTCGAGCGCCCCACCTCCGGCACGGTCACCGTCGCCGGCCAGGACCTGACCGCGCTCGCCGGGCGCGGACAGCGCGCCAACGCCGCGCTGCGGGCCGCCCGCAGCCACATCGGCATGGTCTTCCAGCACTTCAACCTGCTGTCCTCGCGCACCGTCCAGGACAACGTCGAACTGCCCCTGGAAATCCTCAAGGTCGACCGCCGTGAGCGCTCCCGCAAGGCCCTCGAACTGCTGGACCTGGTCGGCCTCGCCGATAAGGCCCAGGCCTACCCCGCCCAGCTCTCCGGCGGCCAGAAGCAGCGCGTCGGCATCGCCCGCGCCCTGGCCGGCGACCCCAAGGTGCTGCTCTCCGACGAGGCCACCAGCGCCCTGGACCCCGAGACCACCCGCTCCATCCTCCAGCTGCTGCGCGACCTCAACCGCCAGCTGGGCCTGACCATCGTGCTCATCACGCACGAGATGGACGTCGTCAAGACGATCTGCGACTCCGCCGCGCTGATGAAGAACGGCCGCGTCGTTGAGCAGGGCACGGTCGCCGAACTGCTGGCCACGCCCGGCTCCGAGCTCGCCCGCGAGCTGTTCCCGGTCGGCGGCGAGCCCTCCGGCGAGGACCGGACCGTCGTCGACATCACCTTCCACGGCTCGGCCGCCACCCGCCCGGTGATCTCCGAGCTGGCCCGCACCTACAACGTCGACATCTCCATCCTCGGTGCCGCCATGGACACCGTCGGCGGCAAGCAGATCGGCCGGATGCGGATCGAACTGCCCGGCCGCTTCGAGGAGAACGTCGTCCCCATCGGCTTCCTGCGCGAGCAGGGGCTGCAGGTCGATGTCGCAGACACCGTCGATGCCGCCGAGGCCGACCCCGTACCCGACCCGGCGATCCCGGCGCCCGCCGCCCCGCTCCAGAAGGAAGGTGCCAAGTGAGCTGGAACGAGATGCAGCCGCTGCTCTACGACAACACGCTCGACACCCTCTTCATGGTGTGGTGGGCGACGTTCTACGCCGTGCTCATCGGCATACCCGCCGGCGTGCTGCTGCATCTGACCGAACGCGGCGCCCTGCTGCAGAACGCCGTGGTGAACAAGGTCCTCGGCGCGGTCGTGAACATCGGACGGTCCTTCCCGTTCCTGATCCTGATCGTCGTCCTGATCCCCTTCACCCGTCTCCTCGTCGGCGTCTCCATCGGCCCCACCGGCGCGGTCGTCCCGCTCGCCATCGCCGCCATCCCCTTCTTCGCCCGCCTCGTCGAGGCCGCACTGCGCGAGGTGGACAAGGGCCTGGTCGAGGCCGCCCAGGCCATGGGCGGCGGCACCTGGACCATCGTCCTCAAGGTGCTGCTCCCGCAGGCACTGCCCGCGCTGGTCGCGGCGGTCACCACCACCGTCATCACGCTGATCGGCTACTCCGCGATCGCCGGCGCGGTCGGCGGCGGCGGCCTCGGCAATCTCGCCTACACCTATGGCTACCAGCAGTACGAGACCGCCCTGATGATCGCCACCGTCGTGGAGCTGATCGTCCTGGTCACCCTCGTGCAGCTGCTGGGCGACCTCGTCGTCCGCCGCCTCGCCGGCCGCGGCACCCGCGCCTCCTCCGTACGCCTCGGCCTGCGCCGCGCCCGTACCCAGGAGCCCGCCGCCGTGGGCGAGGCTGCCTGACCACCCGCACCACCCTGCATCACCCCCGTGAGCCCGGACCCTTTGCCGGGCGGACCACCACGCGCCACCGGCCCGTGAACAAGAAAGAGGCACTCTTCGTGCGCAACACCTTCAAGATCACCGCGGCCGTCGCCGCCGCCTCCGCCGTCGCCCTCGGGGCCTCCGCCTGCAGCGCGCCCTCCGACACCACGGCCAGCACCGACAAGAGCGACAAGAACGCCCCGCTCGTCGTCGCCGCCAGCCCCACCCCGCACGGCGCCATCCTCGACTTCGTCAAGAACAAGCTGGCCGAGAAGGCCGGGCTCAAGCTGGTCGTCAAGCCGTTCAACGACTACAAGATCCCCAACAAGGTCACCGACGACGGCCAGGTCGACGCCAACTTCTTCCAGCACAAGCCGTTCCTGGACACCTTCAACAAGGAGAACGGCACGCACATCGTGCCCGTCCAGAACGTGCTGATCGAGCCGCTGGGCGTCTACTCCAAGAAGCTCGACAAGCTCTCGGACCTCAAGTCCGGCAGCACCGTCTCGGTCCCCAACGACCCGTCCAACGAGGGCCGTGCGCTCAAGCTGCTCGCCGACAACGGCGTGATCACCCTCAAGCCCGGCGTCGGCTCGGAGGCCAAGCTGACCGACGTCAAGGACGACAAGGGCATCAAGATCACCGAGCTGGAGGCCGCCCAGACCGCGCCGCGCATCGACGACGTCGACGCCGCGATCATCAACGGCAACTTCGCCATCGGCGCCCACCTCAAGCCGTCCAAGGACGCGCTGGCCCTGGAGACGGCGAAGGGCAACCCCTACGCCAACTTCCTCGCCGTCAAGAAGGGCAACGAGAACGACCCGCGGGTCAAGAAGCTCGCCAAGCTCCTGAACGCCCCCGAGGTCAAGAAGTTCATCGAGGACAAGTACACGGACGGCTCGGTCATCCCGGCCTTCGGCCCCGCCAAGAGCTGACACCCGTCCACGTGCCGATGGGCCCCGGATCCGCGCAGCGTGCGGGCCGGGGCCCACGTGCGTGGCACATTCCCAGGCAGATGCTGCATGCTGGTGCACTCAAAGACGGTCAAGACGGCCCGTGACCTCACGTGATCTCATGCAGGAACGGCCCGTGACGTCCCCGGGCACGACAAGTCAACGGCGTTGGAGCAGCGGCATGACATCGACCTTTCCGGACATCTCCATCAGCACGGAACGGTTGGTGCTGCGCCCCTTCGAGGAGGGCGACGTACCCGCCCTCGCCGACATGATGACCGACGAACTCGTCACCGCCTGGACCGCCCTGCCCCACCCCTACACCCGCGCCGACGCCCACGCCTGGGCCACCGGCAAGGCCGCCGCCGTACGCACCGAAGGCCGCGGCATCGCCCTGGCCGTCACCGAATTCCTCACCCAGCGCCTGGTCGGTGCCGTCCACCTCGACCGCACCGACTGGCGCATCCGCAGCACCGAGATCGGCTGTGTCACCGCCCCCTGGGCCCGCGGCGAGGGCTACGCCTGCGAGTCCGTCCTCGCCCTCGCGCAATGGCTCTTCCGGGACCAGAGATTCGAACGCATCGAGCTGCGCACCGCCGCCGACAACACCGCCTCCCAGCAGGTCGCCCAGAAGGTCGGCTGCATCAGCGAGGGAGTGCTGCGCAACGCCTGGATAGCCCGCAGCCGCACGGAGGACGGCGGCTGGACGGACATCCGCACCGACCTGATCGTATGGAGCCTGCTGCCCGAGGACCTCGAAGGACTCCCCGGCCGGATGGCCGACGCCAACGGATTCGCCTACCCCGAGTGGAACTGACCCGGCACCCGCGCCGCGGTTCCCACCCGGCGGGGTACCCTCGGCCTGCCGCAGCCCTCGCCACCAGCGAGGACCCCACCACGGCCCGGCACCCCCGCCGCCCCGCCCGCCAACCCACAGCAGCCCCAGGAGACTGACGAGCATGGCCGACCGGGTCACGGTGATCGGATGGGACGGCTCCGCGCTGACCGCCCCCGCCCGCTCCGCCCTCGGCGCCGCGACGCTCGTGGCCGGCGCCGCCCACCACCTCGCACTGCCCGAGGTCCCGCCGACCGCCGAACGCATCCGGCTCGGCAGTGTCACCCTCGCCGCCCGACGCATCGCCCAGCACCGCGGCACCGCCGTCGTCCTCGCCGACGGTGACCCCGGCTTCTTCGGCGTCGTCCGCACCCTCCGCGCCCCCGAGCACGGCCTCGAGGTCGAGGTGGTGCCCGCCGTCTCCTCCGTCGCGACCGCCTTCGCCCGGGCCGGCATGCCCTGGGACGACGCCCAGGTCGTGGTCGCCCACAGCCGCGACCTGCGCCGCGCCGTCAACGTCTGCCGCGCCCACACCAAGGTCGCCGTCCTCACCTCACCCGGCGCCGGGCCCGCCGAACTCGCCCTGCTCCTCGCCGGCGTCCACCGCACCTTCGTCATCTGCGAGGCCCTGGGAACCGACCGGGAGCGGGTGACGGTCCTCACATCCGACAAGGTCGCCGACCATGTCTGGCGCGACCCCAATGTCGTCATCGTCGTCGGCGGCTCACCCGCCGGCGCCGCCGCCCAGGGCACCGGCTGGATCGCCGCCCACGAGGTCGGGCACCCGGCCGGACCGCGCGGCTGGGGACTCCCGGACGGCGCCTACGGCGGCGCCCTCGACGAAGGGGAGTCCATCCAGCTGCGCACCGCCCAACTGGCCCGCCTCGGGCCCCGGGTGGGCGACCTGGTCTGGGACATCGGTACGGGCAGCGGCGCGGCCGCGGTGGAGGCCGCGCGCTTCGGCGCCGCCGTCATCGCGGTGGACGCCGACCCGGACGCCTGCGGGCGCGCCGCCGCCGTCGCCCGCCGCCACGGAGTCCAACTCCAGGTCGTCCAGGGCCGCGCGCCGCAGATCCTGGAGGACCTGCCCGAGCCGGACGTGGTGCGCATCGGCGGCGGGGGAGCGGCCGTCGTCACCGCCTGCGCGGACCGCCGCCCCGAACGGATCGTCACCCACGCCGCCACCCGAGACGAGGCCGAAGCGCTCGGCCGGGCACTGGCCGACGGCGGCTATGAAGTCGAGTGCGCCCTCCTGCAGTCCGTCGACCTCGACACCATGGCCTGGGTCGAACGTGAACGTTCCGTGGTCTTTCTGCTCAGTGGGTATCGCGTTCCTCACCCATGACCTGGAAGGCAACCCGCAGAAGGTAGGCTGGCGGATCGTTGCGCCGCTGTTCCGCGTTCGGGTTAGTACGCCAATATCCGGAAAATGCCGTGGTTTTGGCGGAAAATACAGCTCTAGGGGGCGGACGTGCCGCGCGGCGCGCTCGCTCGTTCTAGCTATCGGGGCGTCGGCGCGTCCCGGTCGAGCGCGTCGCACGAGCGGTTGGAAGGAGCACTAGCAAATGGGCGAGGGGTACGCATGACCGACACCGGCCAGGTCCCGGGCGAGGGACAGCCGGAGAACGCAGGCGGACATCCCGGGCAGCCGCAGCCGGCGGCCGTTCCTTCCCCTGCCGACGCCGGACCGACGCAGCAGCAGGGCATCGCCCCGCAGCCCGACGCGTACTCCTACCTCGAAGGGGCCGACGCCGCCGTCGAGGACGACGATCTGCTGCTGATGCCGGGCGCCCAGGGCGCCTGGAGCGAGCAGCAGGCACAGCCGATGCCGCAGCAGCAGGCCGCACCCGGCCAGAGCGCGCCGATGCCCGTACCGGCCGGTGACCATGAGAGCGGCGGCCGGGACTCCGGTGCGGTCGACGTCAGCGCCGTACGCATCCCGCAGCCCGCCGCACCCCAGCAGGAGCAGGCGCCTGCGGCCGCGCAGCCCGCGCGCCGCCCGCTGCACATGGGCCCGCCCGTCCCGGACCCGCCGACCGGCGGAGTGGTCCGCTCGCTCGCCGACCGCGGCCCCGCCGACACACCGTCACAGACCGTCGGCCGCCATGCGGGACCGCCGGCCACCGGGCCCGAACACCCCGACGCCCAGCCGGCGACTCCCGTCGCCGAGCAGCCGTTGGTGGAGGCAGCGCAGGCGGCGCAGTCCGTCGCGATGCCCCCGTACGGTGAGCAGCCCTACGACGGCCAGCTCTACGCCGAGCAGTCGTACGGCGCCGCCGGCCAGGGCCCGCTGCCGGGTCCCCAGCTGGGCGAGATCCCGTCGCAGATGCCGCCGTGGAACGAGGCTTCGGCGCAGGCCGCCGCGGCCCCGGTTGCCGCACCGGCCGAGCCCGTGGCGTCCGCCCAGGAGGCCCCGCTGCCCGTCGAACAGCCGCCGGCCCAGCCGCTGCCGATGCCGGTCGCGGAGCAGGAGGCCCCGGAGCCGGTGGCGGTCGTCGCGGACGCTGCCGTCGCGCTGGACACCCCTGCCGATGCCGCTGCTGATGCCGATGCTGTCCAGGTGACGGCGCAGGACGTGGCGGCGGACGAGTCTGCGGCAGCTGACGGTCCGGTGGCTGACGCGGCGACAGCCGAGGCGCCGGGACCCGAGGTCGGGACGACCGAGGCAGCTCCGGAGGCTTTCGAGCCCGTCCAGCAGACCCCGCAGGCCGAGGCGCCCGCCGAGGAGCCGCAGGAGGCCGTGGCACCGGCCGAGCAGGTCGAGGCCGTCCAGGCTGCGGAGCCTGCCGAGGCGGTCGAGGTCACGGCGGACGCCGTGGCTGCCGTGGAGGCCGTGGAGGCCGTCCAGGAGACCCCGGCCGAAGCGCCCGTCGAAGCCCCTGCGGAAGTCCCTGTCGAGGCACAGCCGGTCGCCGCCCCCGAAGCGGAAGCCGTGAGCGAAGCCGTAACGGAAGCGGACGCCGCCCCCGAAGCGGACGTTCCGGTAGCGGATGTCCCGGAAGCGCCTGCCGCTCCCGAAGCGGACGCCCCCGAAGCCGACCAGGCGCCGCAGGCCGAGGCCCGGCCCGAGCCCGTCGAACAGCCGCAGCCCGCTGAGGCAGCCGAGCCCGGGCCCGAGGCGGCTCCCGTGGCCGACGCCGCCCCGATGCCCGTCGACGCTCCGCAGGGCCCGATCGCCCTGCCCGCCCCGGCGAGCGCCACGCCCCCGGAGGAGCCCCTCATAGAGCAGCCCGAGGAGCAGCTCCCGGCCGCCGGACTCCCGCAGCCCGCCGAGGCCGAGGAGCCCCCGGCCGGCGAACAGGCCGCGCCGCAGGGCCAGGAAACTCCCGCCGAGCCCGCCGCCGACACCCCGGCAGCGCAGCCCGCACCGCCCGCCGCCGACGACCTCGGCATGGCGAACGACCCCGGCGCCGAGGGCACGGACACGGCCGCGGCGGCACAGGCCACCGAGCCCGCCGAGCCTGTCGCGGACACCGGGCCCGAGCCCGTCGAACTGCAGCCCGCCGCCGTCCACATCCCGGCCCAGGCCGCCGTCGAACCGGCCCCGGACACCCAGCCGGCCGCGGCCGAGCCCTCCGAGGGCCGTCCCCACCAGCAGGACGCCGCCGAACTCGTACAGCTCGGCGAGGGCCAGGAGGACGACCAGCCGCAGGTTGCGGCGGACGAAGCCGAGGCCGCGCCCGAGGCCCCCGAGGCCGACGCCGACCCGGCACCCCAGGGCGCCCCCGCCGCCGGATACGACGACTCCGAGCGCGCCGCGGTCCACCGCGTGATGCGCGAGCGCCGCGACATCCGCAACGGCTTCCGCAGCGACCCGATCCCCAACGACGTCCTGCTGCGCGTCCTGGAGGCGGCCCACACCGCCCCCAGCGTCGGCCACTCCCAGCCCTGGGACTTCGTCGTCATCCGCTCGGACGAGACCCGCGAGCGGATGCACCAGCTCGCGACGGCGCAGCGCGACGCCTACGCCAAGTCGCTGCCCAAGGCCCGCGCCAAGCAGTTCCGCGAGCTGAAGATCGAGGCGATCCTCGAGACGCCGGTGAACATCGTCGTCACCGCCGACCCGACCCGCGGCGGCCGGCACACCCTCGGCCGGCACACCCAGCCGCAGATGGCCCCGTACTCCTCCGCGCTCGCCGTCGAGAACCTCTGGCTCGCCGCCCGCGCCGAGGGCCTGGGCGTGGGCTGGGTCAGCTTCTTCGACGAGCGCGAGATGGTCCGCGAACTGGGCCTGCCCGAGCACCTCGAGGTCGTCGCCTACCTCTGCGTCGGTTTCGTCGACGAGTTCCCCGACGAGCCCGAGCTGCTGCAGGCCGGCTGGTCCAAGCGCCGCCCGCTGTCCTGGGTCGTCCACGAGGAGACGTACGGCCGCCGTGCGCTGCCCGGCGAGGACCCGCACGACCTCCTCCAGGAGACCCTGCAGGGCATCCGCCCGCTGGACGCCAAGGCGCTCGGCGAGGCCTGGGAGCGGCAGAAGCGGATGACCAAGCCCGCCGGGGCGCTGGGCATGCTGGAGATCATCTCCGCCCAGCTGTGCGGGCTGTCCCGCAAGTGCCCGCCGCCGATCCCCGAGCCCGCCGCCGTGGCGGTCTTCGCGGGCGACCACGGCGTGCACGCCCAGGGCGTGACCCCCTGGCCCCAGGAGGTCACCGGCCAGATGGTCGCCAACTTCCTGGGCGGCGGCGCGGTCTGCAACGCCTTCGCCAACCAGGTCGGCGCCGAGGTCTGCGTCGTGGACGTCGGCGTGGCCGGGGAACTCCCCGCCACCCCGGGCCTGCTGCCGCGCAAGGTGCGGCCCGGCACCGCCGACTTCACCGCGGGCCCGGCGATGACCCAGGAGGACGTCTTCAAGGCCATCGAGGTCGGCATCGAGACCGCCCGCGACCTCGTCGCGGCGGGCAACAAGGCGCTGCTGACCGGCGAGATGGGCATCGCCAACACCACCACCTCGGCCGCCCTGATCTCCGTCTACACCGGCGCCGACCCGGTCGAGGTCACCGGCCGCGGCACCGGCATCAACGACGAGACGCACGCCCGCAAGGTCGATGTCGTCCGCCGCGCGCTGGAACTCCACCAGCCCGACCCGGCCGACCCCATCGGCGTCCTCACCGCGGTCGGCGGCCTGGAGCACGCCGCCCTCGTCGGCCTGATCCTCGGTGGCGCCTCCCTGCGTACGCCGGTGATCCTGGACGGTGTCAGCGCCGGCGCCGCCGCCCTGGTGGCCCGCGCCATCGCCCCCGAGGCGCTGGCCGCCTGCATCGCCGGCCACCGCAGCGCCGAGCCCGGCCATGTCGCGGCCCTGACCAAGCTCGGCCTGCGCCCGCTGGTCGACCTGGACCTGCGCCTCGGCGAGGGCACCGGCGCCCTGCTCGCGCTCCCGCTGGTGCAGAGCGCCGCCCGCGCCATGCACGAGGTCGCCACCTTCGACTCCGCCGGAGTCACGGAGAAGAGCTGAGTGACGGAGAAGACCTGATCAGGGCACGACCTCCGCATGACCCCCGGCCCGCAGCCCCATAGGCTGTGGGCCGGGGCACTACCCCTCACCCGGTGCCCCTGGCCGTACCACCAGCCGCTCCAGAGCCGCAGCGGCAGCTCGTCGCCGAATACGCACCACCCGCACAAGGAGCCGTATCACCATGGCTGAGCATGTCGCCGAACACGCCGCCTACCCCGTCGGACTGCGGCTGTCCGGCCGCCGTGTGGTTGTCCTGGGGGCCGGCCAGGTCGCCCAGCGCCGCCTCCCCTCGCTGATCGCCGCGGGTGCGGACATCGTCCTGATCTCCCCGTCCGCCACCCCCTCCGTCGAGGCGATGGCCGACACCGGCGAGATCCGCTGGGAGCGCCGCCGCTACCAGGACGGCGACCTCGCCGACGCCTGGTACGCGCTGATCTCCACCGACGACCCCGAGGCCAACGCCGCCGCCTCCCAGGAGGCCGAGGCCCGCCGGGTGTGGTGCGTACGCTCCGACGACGCCGCGGCCGCCACCGCCTGGACCCCGGCCACCGGCCGCAGCGAGGGCGTCACCGTCGCGGTCCTCACCGGCCAGGACCCGCGCCGCTCGGCCGCCGTACGCGACGCCATCGTCGAGGGCCTGCGCGACGGCAGCCTCGCCGCCCCGCACCACCGTCGCCCGCACACCCCCGGCGTCGCCCTGGTCGGCGGCGGGCCCGGCGACCCCGACCTGATCACCGTCCGCGGCCGCCGCCTCCTCGCCGAGGCCGATGTCGTCATCGCCGACCGCCTCGGCCCCCGCGACCTCCTCGCCGAGCTGCCGCCACATGTCGAGGTCATCGACGCCGCCAAGATCCCCTACGGCCGCTTCATGGCCCAGGAAGCGATCAACCACGCCCTGATCGAGCACGCCAAGGCCGGCAAGGCCGTGGTCCGCCTCAAGGGCGGCGACCCGTTCGTCTTCGGCCGCGGCATGGAAGAGGCCCAGGCGCTCGCCGCGGCCGGCATCCCCTGCACGGTCGTGCCCGGCATCTCCAGCACCATCTCGGTCCCCGGCGCCGCCGGCATCCCCGTCACCCACCGGGGCGTCGCCCATGAATTCACCGTCGTCAGCGGCCATGTCGCCCCCGACGACGAGCGCTCGCTGGTCGACTGGCCCTCGCTCGCGAAGCTGCGCGGCACCCTCGTCGTCCTGATGGGCGTGGAGAACAGCGGCGCCATTGCCGCCAAGCTCATCGCCCACGGCCGCCCCGCCGACACCCCCGCGGCCGTCATCCAGGAGGGCACCACCGCAACCCAGCGCCGCGTCGACGCCACCCTGGCCACCCTCGGCGAGACCGTACGGGCCGAAGGCGTACGCCCCCCGGCGGTGATCGTCATCGGCGACGTCGTCACCGTGGGCACCGCACCCACCGCAGGTAACCCCGGGTAACAGACTCTCTCCCCGGCATTGGCACCTCCACACCGACAAGGCACTATCTCCCCGTGGCAGAAATCATCACCGTCGATGACCCGGACGACCCGCGGCTGGCCGACTACACCGGCCTGACCGATGTCGAGCTGCGGCGCCGGCGCGAGCCCGCCGAAGGGCTCTTCATCGCCGAGGGCGAGAAGGTCATCCGGCGCGCCAAGCACGCCGGGTACGAGATGCGGTCCATGCTGCTGTCGGCCAAGTGGGTCGACGTCATGCGGGATGTCATCGACGAAGTCCCGGCCCCGGTCTACGCCGTGAGCCCCGACCTCGCCGAGCGGGTGACGGGCTATCACGTCCACCGCGGCGCCCTGGCCTCCATGCAGCGCAAGCCGCTGCCCGCGCCCGCCGAACTCCTCGCCGGGGCGCGCCGCATCGTGGTCATGGAAGCCGTCAACGACCACACCAACATCGGCGCGATCTTCCGCAGCGCCGCGGCGCTCGGCATGGACGCGGTGCTGCTCTCCCCGGACTGCGCCGATCCGCTCTACCGCCGCTCGGTGAAGGTCTCCATGGGCGCGGTGTTCTCCGTCCCCTACGCCCGCCTCGAGAGCTGGCCCCGCGACCTCGCCACCGTCCGGGGAGCCGGCTTCAAGCTCCTCGCGCTCACCCCGTCCGACAAGGCCACCGCCATCGACGAGGCCGCCCCGCACACCCTGGAGCGGGCCGCCCTGATGCTCGGCGCGGAGGGCGGCGGCCTCACGACGGGCGCCCTGCGGGCCGCCGACGAATGGGTGCGCATCCCGATGGCACACGGCGTGGACTCACTGAACGTCGGAGCGGCCGCCGCGGTCGCCTTCTACGCGGTGGCGGCCGGCCGGGCCGCATAGGCGGTGGCGCTATGGTGCTCGCCGACCTGGAAAGATGACCATTCAACGGGGGACCGATCGGCGTGGCCGCAATACTGTTCAACCTGACGACCGCAGCGTTGATGGTGCTGATGTTCAAGAGTGGCCTGGCGCTCATCGGTGAGGGCACCGTCCGCCGGCGGCCGGTCCCCTGGGCGGCCGTCGCCCTCACGGCCGTGGCGGTCGGCGGGGTGGTGCTTCAGCACACCTGGTCCGGGGCGATGGACGCGCTCGACGGCGACCCGCGCAAGACCGGCTGGTGGCGGGTGGCGACCTCGGTCTTCCTGCAGAACGGCGGACTCTTCGGCGCCGCCTGGAACATCGTCACCCTCGCGGTCGTCGCCGCGCTGGCGCAGTGGTTCTGGCGCGGCCCGTCCATGCTGGCACTCTTCGCCGCCGGGATCCTGCTTCCCCAGCACATCGACGCGCTGTTCGGCGAAACCGCCCGCAGCACCGACCCGCGCAACTTCGCCGGCAGCTCCGGCGCGACGTACTTCCTGGCCGCCACACTCGCGGCGGCACTCCTGCTGACCAGCGACAAGACCAAGGAGCGCCTGCTGGCGCTGAGCGTGCCCGCAGCCGGTCTGGCGATGTGGCTGGCCCAGGACAACGGTCACGGCCTGGTGGTCGTCTACGGCTCCCTGCTCGGCGCGGCGGTCCTGCCGCTTGCCCGCCGCCTGCCGCACCGCGCCGCGCCGGTCGCATCCGCCCCGACGGACGGATCCCCGACCGCGCCGGCCCAGGGCGGGGAGACCGCGCTCCCCTAACGGTTCCGTGCGACCGACCCCGGGGGAGCGTCCGCGTCCCCGTACGTGGCCACCGCCACCTGCCGTCCCCCGCCCAGGCCTCGGGCCGGCCCCTGGCACCCCTGCGCCGCCGCGATACCCAGCGCCACCAGCAGCGTCACCACCACGAACACAATGACCCGCTGCCGCAGCAGCCGGCGGTCGGGACCGGGGCGGCGGCCCGACGCCGTACGGACCGGGGTGCGTGAACCGTTTCGCCCCGTGGGCCGCGCCGCCGGGACCCGCCCCGCACCGCGTCCGCCGGTCCGCGGGTTCGTGCCCTTGGTGCCCTTCGTGCCCGATGCCGGTCCCGTTCCGGAGGACCGGGACGTCGACTCGCGCGGTGCCGGAGGCCGGGAGGCATGCGGATGCGGCGGGGGAGTGCCCGCCGTCCGCCGCTCGGTGCGCTGCCGCGCGTACTCCTCGGCGCGCGCTCCCGTGGGCCGCCCCGCCGGACGGCGCTCCATCCGCTCCCAGCCCGCCCCGCTGTCCGCGGGATCGCCCGACAGCCCGTGCGCCTCGCGGGCCGCGATCTCCTTGAGCCGCAGCGACAGCGACAGGGTGCTCGGGCGGTCCGCCGGGTCCTTGGCGAGGCAGGTCGCCAGCAGCGGCGCCAGCGCATCCGGCACCCCGGCCAGCTGCGCCTCCTCATGGACCACCCGGTAGAGCATGACCTCCGAACTGCCCTGCCCGAAGGGCGAGTCCGCGGTGCAGGCGTACGCGAGGGTGGCGCCCAGCGCGAAGATGTCCGTCGCGGGCGTCACCGCGGCGCCGCGCACCTGCTCCGGCGCCAGAAAGCCCGGCGAGCCGACGGCCGTACCGACATGCGTCAGCGTGCTGGCGCCGGTCGCCCAGGCGATACCGAAGTCGATGATCCGGGGGCCCTTGGGCGACAGCAGAATGTTGGACGGCTTCAGATCGCGGTGCACCACGCCCGCGTCATGGACGGCCAGCAGTCCCTCGGACAGCGCCGCGCCCACGGAGGCGACCTGCGCCGGGGACAGCGGCCCCTCCTCATTGACCTTGTCGTGCAGCGAGGGCCCCGGTACGTACTGCGTGGCGAACCAGGGGCGGTCCGCGTCCAGATCGGCCGCCACCAGCCGTGCCGTACAGCCGCCGCGGATCCGCCGGGCCGCCGACACCTCGCGCGCGAACCGCGACCGGAACTCCTGATCCTCCGCCAGATCCGGCCGGATCACCTTCAGCGCCACCCGCTGCCCGCGCTTGTCCGAGCCCAGATAGACCACGCCCATCCCGCCCGCGCCGAGCCGGCGGTGCAGCCGGAACGTCCCGACGACACGCGGGTCCTCGCGTCGGAGCCGCATCATCGCCATGTCCGTCGTCCCCTACCTGCGGTGGGGGAGGCCCCACTCCGCTGCCAACCGTCTGACGTGGCACAGCTTACGGATTGACGGCTCGCTGTGCGCAGAGGCCGCGCATGCGTCGGCAACCGGATTGTCAGTGGCGGGTGCGATCCTTCAAGTGCGGGAGGGAACCGGCCGCGGCGCGGCCCGACTTCCCGTGCGAGATCTCAATGATCCGTCGCATAAGGGGGTTTGACGCCATGAAAGGTGATCGGGTCGAGATAGTCGTGGATGCCGTGGACACCACCAAGGCCTACGAGGTGGTGGCGAGCCGGGCGGGGCGCAGGGTGGAGACGGCGGTGCGCAGAGGAGTGGTCGAAGTGAGCGAAGTCACCCGAGCGGGATCGGTGGTGCGTACGGCCCGGTTCATGGCCAACAGGGTCCTCGCACTGGTCGAGCATCCGGTGGCACGGGCGGACGAATCCGAGCGTCCTCTCGGGGATGTCCCCAGGTCCTAGTCCCGCGCTCTCCACCCAGAGGAGTACGCCGGGCGCCCTCCCGTCATCCTCCTGGAGGCCAGGAATCGGTACGACGGCATGACGCCGGGCGCCCGCCGCGTGCCTACTGTGGTCTCCAAGCGGCGGGCGCAGCACTCGTCCCCCGAGGTCAGACGCCCGCCGCCCCACACGACAGGAGCGGCTCGATGGCGGACACCCCAGGACGGACGGCCGAGGGCCGGTCCTCCGGTACCCGCCATCCCCTGGTCGCCGTGGCCATGGTGCTGCCGCTGGCGATACTCCTGACCGTGGTCTTCGGCGGCTGGGAAGCCGTCGTCACACAGGCGTCGTCCGTGGTCGGAATTCTGGGGCGCTGAGCGGCGCCCCGGTCCCGGGAGAGCGGTCCGGGACGGGGACCTCCGGCCAAAACCCCGTGGGGACGGGGGTGCGGCGGACGGCAGGAATGGCCGGGCATCTGGGGAGATGCCCGGCCATCAAGCTTTTCCGCGCAGGTCACTCCCGTACGGGGCGGAACCGGGCGTACGATCCCAGGCCGGGCCGCCCACGGCCCGTACCGCCGGCATCACGCGCACGCAGGACTCGGGGGCCGCATGACCACCACGACACCACTGCTGCGCCGCCTCGCCGCCCTCTCCGCGCCGGCCTCCCCGGGGCCCGCCCCCGAGGTCCTCGCCGACCGCCCCGACAGCACGGTCGTCCGCAGCGGCCGTACGGTCGCCAAGGCCCACGCCCCCGACTGCGACCCGCACGACCTGGCCGTCCGGCTCCGTATCGCCGCCCACCCCCTCCTGAACGGCACCCTGCTGCCCCCGCTCCCGGTCACCGCCCCCGACGGCCTGCTCACCCGCACCGAGGACGGCCGCGCCCTCACGCGCTGGCCCTACGGCACCCCGGTCGCCCCCGACGACCCCGATGCCGCGCCCTGGGAAGACGCCGCCCGCCTGCTGGCCCGGCTGCACTCCGTGGAGGTGCGCCAACTCCCCGGCCCCGTCCCGCCGATGCGCGGCCCCGCCAAGGCCGCCCGCGCGCTGTCCCGTATGCGCACCGCACTCGCCCCCGGCAGCCACTCCGCGTCCCTTTCCGCGGCCGCCGACGCCGTCGCCCGCGCCTGGACCCTGCTCCCGCCCTGGGCCCGCGCCGCCGCCCCGCCGCCCCGTACGGACCTCCTCTGCCACGGCGATCTGCACCTCGGCCAGCTCGTCCGCCACCCGGCCCCCGACGGCCGATGGCTCCTGATCGACATCGACGACCTCGGCCTGGGCGACGGTGCCTGGGATCTGGCCCGCCCCGCCGCCTGGTTCGCCACCGGCCTGCTCGCCCCGGACATCTGGGGGCGTTTCCTGGCCGCCTACCGCGCCGCCGACGGCCGCGCCCTACACCCCGACGGCGACCCGTGGGCCCGCCTCGAGATCCCCGCCCGCGCCCTGACCGTACAGACCGCCGCCCTCGCCGTCGCCAAGGCCGCCACCGCATCCCGCCCGCTGGACGAGATCGAGACCGCGGTCATCGACGCCTGCGCCCGGATGACGTCCCTGCCACCCCAGTTGGCGCCCGCCGTCCCCGTCGTAGGGTGAACACCTCGCCGCCGGGAGCGCGTTCCGGCGGCACCGCAGCGAACAGCCGTCAGTGACAGGAGCTGAGCCGACGATGCAGTGCCCCAAGTGCCATGCACCGATGCATACCTACAACCGCAACGGCGTCCAGATCGAGCAGTGCGCCGGCTGCCGGGGGATCTTCCTGGACTACGGTGAGCTGGAGTCGCTGAGCCGCCTCGAGTCGCAGTGGCTGCAGCAGGCCCCGCCCCCGCCGCCCGCCCCGCAGGCCTACCCCGCCGCCCCCGCCTGGGGCGCCCCGCACCAGGGACAGCACGGTCATCACGGACACCACGGCCATCACCAGCGCAGCTTCGGCCGCATGCTGTTCTCTTCCTGATACAACGACCGCCGGCACCAGAACGTGCACAACGGCCTGCACAACGACCGAGGGCCGGAGCAATCGCTCCGGCCCTCGGCTTCATGTGTGGACGATACTGGGATTGAACCAGTGACCTCTTCCGTGTCAGGGAAGCGCTCTCCCGCTGAGCTAATCGTCCTCGGGACCGCGGCAAGAAGCCGCGGCGTGCTGCGTGCGCGATACTGGGATTGAACCAGTGACCTCTTCCGTGTCAGGGAAGCGCTCTCCCGCTGAGCTAATCGCGCGGGGGCCCGTTGAAACCGGGCCAGTGGACGATACTGGGATTGAACCAGTGACCTCTTCCGTGTCAGGGAAG
>NZ_JBEZJZ010000046.1:0-58840 GCF_040651455.1 Streptomyces sp. NPDC048483 | reverse complement strand
CCGGGCGAGCCAGGCGCGCAGCGAGGCCACGAGGTCCCCGCGCCCGGTCGCGTCGTGCTCGCGCAGCGCCCGCAGCAGCCCGTCCGCGAACGCGCCCGGTCAGGCTCGTCGTCAGCTGTCCAGGCTCACGATCATCTTCCCGGTGTTCTCACCGCGGAGCATGCCCAGGAAGGCCTCGACGCCGTTCTCGATGCCGGGCACCTTGGTCTCGCTGTACTTGAGCTCGCCGGAGCGGATCCAGGCGGAGACCTCCTCCACGAACTTCGACTGGAGGTCGGAGTGGTCGCTGACCAGCAGGCCCTGCATGCGCAGGCGCTTGCCGATCACCATCGCGAGGTTGCGCGGGGCGGGGCTGGGCTCGGTGGCGTTGTACATCGAGATCATGCCGCAGACCGCGATCCGGCCGTGGACGTTGAGGGCGGAGATGGCCGCCTCGAGGTGGTCACCGCCGACGTTGTCGAAGTAGACGTCGATGCCCTCGGGCGCGGCCGCCCTGAGCTGGCCGGTGACGTCGTCGCCGTTCTTGTAGTTGAAGGCGGCGTCGAAGCCGTACTCCTCCACCAGGAGCTTGACCTTCTCGTCGGAGCCGGCCGAGCCGATGACCCGGGAGGCGCCCTTGAGCTTGGCGATCTGGCCGACCTGGCTGCCCACCGCACCGGCTGCACCGGAGACGAAGACGGCGTCACCCTCCTTGAAGGAGGCGACCTCGAGCAGGCCCGCGTACGCGGTCAGGCCGGGCATGCCCAGCACGCCCAGATAGGCGGTGAGCGGGGCGAGCGACGGGTCGACCTGGGCGGCGCTCCCGGCGTCCAGGACCGCGTACTCGCGCCAGCCCAGGCCGTGCAGCACATGGTCGCCGACGGCGAGCGAGTCCGCGCGCGAGGCGATGACCTCGCCGACCGCGCCGCCGTCCATCGGCCGGTCGAGCCGGAACGGCGGGACGTAGGACTTCACATCGTTCATCCGGCCGCGCATGTACGGGTCGACGGAGAAGGCGAGGTTACGGACGAGGATCTGGCCCTCGCCGACCTCGGGGACCGCGGCCTCGCGCAGCGCGAAGTCGTTCGGGGTGGGCCAGCCCTGCGGGCGGGCGGTGAGGTGCCATTCGCGGCCGGTTACGGGCAGTGCGGACATGAGAGCGATCCTCCAGCTTGCTTCGGCCCGAACACCTCAGGCCAGATACTTCAGGTGCTGAAACAACAATGCACCTCGATATTTCATGTTGTCAAGCAATTGGGTATCCTGGTCCGCATGACACCGCGTGCAGACCCCTTGACCGTCGAGGTCGTCGACCTGATCGGCACCGTCGTCGCCCGTTACTACGAGGAGTACGAGCACGCCGCGGCCGAGCACTCCCTCACCGGCGCGCAGGCGCGGGTGCTCAGCCTGCTCACCGTCGAACCGCTGCCCATGCGCAAGGTCGCCCAGCGGCTGAAGTGCGAGCCGTCGAACGTCACCGGGATCGTGGACCGCCTGGAGTCCCGCGGCCTGGTCGAGCGCCGCCCCGACCCGGCCGACCGCCGTATCAAGCTGGCCGCCCCGACCGCCGAGGGCGCCCGTACGGCCGAACGGCTGCGCACCTCCCTGGACTTCGCGCGCGAGCCGCTCGGCCAGCTGACCGTCGCCGAGCGCACGCTGCTCAAGCAGCTGCTCCAGCGGATGCTGGGCATCGCGCCGGAGTAGGCAACGGAAGGGGGTGGGCGGCCGCCGCCCGGAAGGGAATTGGCCCAGGGACGGCGGGGGTGAATGTCCCAGGTGGCCGGCACGGTGGCGCTCTGATCTGATCCGCATGACGTCCCAGAAGAGCCGGCAGCCCCGGCAGCCGCAGAGGCCCGAGAAGTCTCCGGGTGACCCCACCGCCGCCAGCCCCTCCCGCCACACCGTCGACTTCTCCTTCGACCCCATCTGCCCGTCCGCCTGGATCTCCTCGCGCTGGATCCTGGAGGTCGAACGGCACCGCGACCTGGACCTGCGGTTCCGGGTGATGAGCCTGTCGGTGCTCAACGAGGGCCGCGAGGACCTCCCCGAGAGGTACCGCGATCTGCTGGACAAGGGGTGGGGGCCGGTGCGGGTGTGCATCGCGGCCGCCCAGGAGCACGGCGAGGAGGTGCTGCGCGATCTCTGCACCGCGCTCGGCACCCGGATCCACAACAACGGCCGCGAGGACACCGCGACCGTCATCGAGAAGGCACTGGCCGAGGCCGGGCTGCCGGCCGAACTGGCCCGCGCCGCCGGGCGGGACACCTACGACGACGCGCTGCGCAAGAGCCACCACCAGGGCATGGACCCGGTCGGCGAGGACGTCGGCACGCCGACCCTCCACATCGACGGGGTCGCGTTCTTCGGCCCGGTCCTGATGGCGATTCCGCGGGGCGAGGAGGCGGTACGGGTCTTCGACGGCGCCCGCCTCCTGGCCGGTTACGACAAGTTCTTCGAGCTGAAGCGGACCCGTACCGGGGAGTTCGACTTCAGCTGAGGGAGCCGGGGGTGGCCGTCGCGGATCCGGCGGCCTCGGCCGGGTCCGTCACGGCAGCCCCCTTCCCGGCGTCCGGCGTCCCGGCGCCGGCCGGTTCCGCCGTCCGCACCCCCCGCAACAGCGCCACCGCCAGCACCGCCGCGCACACCATCATGCCCGCGGCGCCCAGCACCGCCGTCTGCAGCCCGTCGGTGAAGGCCGCCCGCGCCGCCGTCAGCAGCGCCTCCCCCGCCTGGCCCGGCAGCCGCTGGGCCACCGCCGCCGCACCCGCCAGCGTCTCGCGCGCCGCATCCGCCGCCCCCGCGGGGAGCCCGGCGGGCAGCGCGCCCTCCATGCCACCCCGGTAGACCGCGCCCCCGATGCTGCCCAGGATCGCCATCCCCAGCGCGCCGCCCAGCTCCGAACCGGACTCCAGCACCGCCGAGGCGGACCCGGCCCGCTCCGGCGGCGCGACACCGAGGGCCAGTTCATTGCCCAGCGACGCCACCATCACCAGGCCCGAGGCATAGACCGACGAGGCGACCAGGACGTACCAGAGGGCCGAGCCGGGATCCAGCCAGGACAGCCAGAGGAAGCCCGCGGCCGCAACGGTGAACCCCAGGGCGATGACGTATGCCCGGTCCATGCGCTGGGCGAGCGCGGTGGCCATCGGCGCCATTCCGCCCACCGCCAGCGTCGGCAGCAGATTCCACAGCGCCGCCTCCATCGGGCTCATGCCCCGTACGGACTGGAGGTACTGGGTGAAGAACACCGCACAGCCGACGATCGCGAACATCGCCAGCAGGTTCATCAGCACCGACACGCTGAAGCCGCGGTGGCGGAACAGTTCCATGTCGAGCATGGGGTGGCGGGCGGTGCGCTGGCGGTGGACGAAGGCCGCGGCGGCCAGCAGGCCGACGGCCAGGGCGATGACAGGCAGCGCGGACAGGCCGTTGCGGGCGATCTCCTTGATGCCGTAGACGACCGGCAGCATGGCCAGCAGCGACAGCAGCGAGCCGGGCAGATCGAAGCGGCCGGCCGCCGGGTTCTTGAACTCCGGCAGCAGCAGCGGCCCGCAGACCAGCAGCAGCACCATCGCGGGCGCGTTGATCAGGAAGACCGAGCCCCACCAGAAGTGTTCCAGCAGCGCCCCGCTGAGCACCGGGCCGACCGCGATGCCGCCCATCATCGCCGCCGACCAGATGGCGACCGCCTTGCCGCGCTGCTTGGCGTCGTGGAAGAGATTGCGGATCAGGGCGAGCGTGGACGGCATCAGGGTCGCGCCGCCGATGCCGAGCAACGCCCGTGCGGCGATGAGCATTTCGGCGGTCTGAGCGTATGCGGCGACCCCGGAGGCGAGGCCGAAGAGGAGGGCGCCGGACAGCAGCAGCCGGCGGCGGCCGATGCGGTCGCCCAGCGCGCCCATGGTGATCAGCAGGCCGGCCAGGACGAAGCCGTAGACGTCCAGGATCCACAGCTGCTGGACGCTGCTGGGCTCCAGCTCCTGGGTCAGGAACGGCACCGCGAAGTAGAGCACCGAGACGTCCATGGAGACGAGGAGGCAGGGCAGCAGGAGGACGCCGAGCGCGGTCCACTCGCGGCGGCCGGCCGGCGGACGGGGTGCGGGCAGGGGCGCGCCCGAGGATGTGTACGAGGTAAACGGCATGGGTGACACGGTAAGCAGGGTGCGCTTACGGTGCAAACAGCGGGCACAACAAGGGAGTTGGAGATGCATCACACTAGTGCACCTGCCTAGTGCAAGGCGCTGGTAAGGCGCGCACTGCTACCCTCACAGCCCGCCAAATGACCCTGGTGCACTAGTACGGAGGACTACCCGTGGCGCAGCCCGAACCGCCGCCCTTCCGCCGGATCGTCGACGAGATCCGGCGCCGTATCGACTCCGGCGAGCTGGCGCCGGGCGACCGGGTGCCCTCGACCCGGCGGATCACCCAGGAGTGGGGCGTGGCGATGGCGACCGCCACCAAGGTGCTGACGACGCTGCGCCAGGAGGGCGCCGTACGGGCCGTGCCGGGCGTGGGCACCGTCGTGGCCGAGCCGCAGCGCGCGCCGCGCGGCGAACCGTCCCGCGAGCGCCGCACGCGGGAGACCGAGAGCGGGCTGAGCCGCGACCGCGTCGTACGGGCCGCGATCAAGGTCGCGGACGCCGAGGGGCTGCGGGCGCTGTCGATGCGGCGGGTGGCCGCCGAGTTCGGGGTGTCCTCGATGGCGCTCTACCGGCATGTGGCCGGCAAGGACGAGCTCGTGCTGCTGATGGCGGATGCCGCGTTCGCGGACGTCGAACTGCCCGATCCCGCGCCGGACGGCTGGCGGGACCGGATGGAGGCGGGTGCCCGGCTGCAGTGGGAGCTCTACCGGCGGCATCCGTGGCTGGCGCAGTATCTGTCGATCACCCGGCCGCAGCCGATGCCGCGGGCGATGGCGCTGATCGAATGGACGATGTCGCGGGTGGCGGGGATGGATCCGGTGACGCTGATCCATATGGCGGTGACGCTGCTGAACCACGTACGGGCCACCGCCGCCGGGTTCGAGGACGATCTGGAGGCGGAGCAGGAGTCCGGGATGGACCAGAACCAGTGGATGGCGGCCATGGAGCCGGTGTTCGAGGGCATCCTCACGTCCGGTACGTATCCGATGTACTCGGGGGTCGACGGGAGCGAGGAGGACGCGCTGACCCTGGAGACCCTCTTCGAGTTCGGGCTGGCCCGCCTGCTGGACGGGATGGAGGCGCTGGTCGAGCGGCGGGGGGCAACGGGGGGCGGCGGGCGGCACACCACCTAGGGGGTGGGCGAACACTTCCCGTAGGGGATGGGTGCGCCCCCTGCGGGGCCACAACGCGGTGGGGCGGGGTGGTATTCCCGTGGCGCACCGCGTCGGCCAGGACCGCGGACGCGTGATCGGCAACGGCGCCGGACGGACGCGGCCGGCCCAGGTCCCGCCCGGTCGGCCCAGTTCCCGCCCGGTCGGCCCAGTTCCCGCCCGGCCTGGCCCAGGTCCCCGCCGCCCGCCCAACTCCTCACCGGTCTGACCCAACTCCCCGCCGGCCTCGCCCAACTCCCCGCCGGCCTGGCTCAGCTCCCGCCGCCCTGGCCCAGCTCGCCCCGTAATCTGCGGGCCCGTAACACCAGCTCCAGCTCGAAGCGGCGGTCCGGATCGTCCACCTCCGTGCCCCACAACTCCCGTATCTGGCGCAGCCGGTAGCGCACGGTCTGCGGATGGACGCCGAGCCGGGCGGCCACCTCGGGGGCGCCGCCGCGGGTCTCCAGCCAGGCCAGCAGGGTTTCGGCGAGGCGGCGGGCGTGGGTGGGGCCGCAGCGGGTCAGCGGGGCGAGGCGGCGGCGGGTGAGGTCCTCGATCAGCTCCTCGGGCGGCAGCAGGACCAGCGCCTCGGTGTGCTCGGTGCACTGGAGCAGCTCGCCCGCGGGCAGCAGTCCGCGCTCCATCAGGTCGACCGCGGACCCGGCCCAGCGCAGTGACTTGGCGGCGTCGAGGAGCGGTACGGCGGGCCCGATCGCGCCCGACCAGCCGGCCGCCGCGCGGGCCAGCAGCTCGCGCCGCCCGGGGGCGTCCGGCTCGGGCACCACCATCCGGGGCCGTTCGCACTCCATGTCCAGCAGGACGTCGGAGGCGACGGCGGGCGCCACCGCCTCGCGGGCCGGGCGCAGCAGGACGGCGACGGCGACGCGTTCGGGCAGCGGCCAGCCGATGCGGGCGGCGCGTTCGGCGAGCGTGAAGAACGGCCCGGTGGCGACCCGCCCGGCCGCGCCCGGCCCGGTACGCCCCGGCCGGGAACGCCCGCCGCGGCTCGCGAACAGCTGCTCCATCAGGCGGCGTTGCAGCCGCAGCCGCTCCCCGGCCTGGCGGGCGGCGGCCTCGGCGTAGCCGCGGACGGATTCGGCGACCAGTCCGTCGAGATACTCGAAGCCCGACTCGGCGAGTTCGTACATCGCGGGTGCCGGGATGGCGACCTGCTGGCCGATCTCGGCGAGCCGCCGCCAGGCGAGTTTGACGCCGAGGCGGTAGATGGCCTGGAGGGCGTCCAGGCTGCGGCCCTGGATGCCCTCGCCGCGGCCGAATTCCTGGAAGACCTGCGGGTGGACGTGCGGCCGGTCCAGTCCCGCCGTCATGTGCTCGACGAAGTGCTCGAGCGACTGCCGGATGCCCACCAGGGCACGCGGTTCGCCGAACTCATCCGGGACGAGCTGCAGTTGGGGGTATTCGCGGCGGATCTCGTGCAGGATCCCTTCGGCCAGTGCGGGCACCTCGTCCAGGGCAAGGGCGGCGAACCGGCGCACCTGGTAGGGCGGGACCTCCCGCCAGGCGGAGCGTACGGCGGTCACCACGGCGCGGTCCTCCTGCGCATGCCCGGCCGACCTATTCGCCGGTCCGGTCGAAGGTCACCAGGGGCACATTGGGCTGCTCGGGGGTGGCGTCCAGGGCGGCGGCGATACCCAGCGCGGCGCCGACGGCGAGCGCGGCGGCGGCCAGGGCGGTCAGTGCGGCGGCGAGCGTTCGGTGCATGGCGCGGCGAGCCCTTCGTCGATGCGGGGGACCTGGGCCGGTCCCCGTCGAGGCTGGTTCGGCACACGGCACGGCCCCAGGACGTACGGGCCGGGCGCTCGGATCGGGCGCTCGGATCGGGGCGTACGGGCCGCAAGGTCGGGGCCTGCTCGGTGCCGCGTCCCACAGCGCGGCACCACGGCAGTCGTGGTGCCTGCCGAGTGTGGAAGGGCATTGACGCGCTGTCAAGAGTTCGCTTACGTTCCCGGCCCATGGTGCCCTGGGTCCCACCGGCGCCGCCGCACGTGCACCAGAGCGTGTTCCCCTCACCGCTTCCAGGAGTGCTCGTATGCCTGATTCCGGCAGTCCCGCCACCCCCGCCGCCGCGGCCCGCACCGCCTCGCCCCTCTCGCTGATCCTGCTGGGGACCGGCGTCTTTCTGCTGGTCCTGGCCCCGCTGCTGGCCTGGTACGTCACGCCGCGGGCCAAGGCCACGCCGGTCGATGTCGACGTCACCACCGTCTTCACCGGCACCGGCAGCTACTTCGACACCGAGGCGCTGCGGACCCGGAAGCGGCAGAAGATCACCATCACCCGGCATGTGCTGGGCGATGTCGCGGCGAGCGAGGAGAGCGGGCGGGCGGTGTGGGATGTCTCCACGGCGGTCGACACCCCGAGGACGCTGGCGCTGAAGGATCCCCGTAAAGCGTTCCAGTGGACGACCGAGCGCTGGGTCACCGACCGGCGCAGCAACGCCCCCGTGCACTGCTGTGGGGAGGCGCCGACGCGGTTCGACGGCGATGCGTACCTCAAGTTCCCCTTCGATGTGGAGAAGAAGAGTTATCGCTGGTGGGACAACACCCTGGGGGCCGCCGTACCGCTCCGGTTCGCCGGTACGAAGAAGATCCAGGGGTATCCGGGCTATCGCTTCACCGGCAGCGTGCCGGCCACCAGGACCGGCAGCCGGCAGGTGCCGGGCAAGCTGGTCGGCCGTCCGCGGCAGGGCCAGATCCAGGCCGAGGAGTGGTACGCGAATTCCGGGATCGAGCTGGTCGTGGAGCGGCGTACGGGGCGGATCCTGTATGCGGCGATCTCGCCGCTGAAGACGCTGCGTGCGCCCGGTGGCCGGCGTGATGCGGTGACCCTGTTGCGCGGTGAGCATCTGCGGTTCACGCCCGCGACGCAGCGGGCGCAGGTGCGGCTGGCGACGGCGGACAGCGACAGGCTGGCGCTGGTGAGCGGGCCGCTGCCGGTAGGTGCCGCGATGGCGGGCGGGGCCGGGGCGCTGATCGGGGTGGTGCTGGTGGTGCGAGGGAGGCGGGGGGACGGCCAATCCTGAGCGAAGTGATGAACCGTCAGGCAAACGGGGCCGGGATTTTGTCACTCCCGTGAGTAGCCGCGGCGCACCGCGCGGCGAAAACTAACCACCCCACACCGGCAACACCCTCGCAACACCCGCACCGCCCTTGCACCGCCCCGCCCCTGCACCACCCCGCCCTTGCACCGCCCCGAACGACTCAGCCCGCAGTACGTCCCCCACCGCTGGTACCGCACCCTGAGACGAGTTGGAGCGCCCATGCCCCAGCACGTACAACCGTCCCCGCCCCTTGCGCCCTCCCCCGGCCCGTCGTCCCCCGGCCCGTCCCCCTCCGGGCCGCCCCCGCTCCCCCGCCGTATCGTCTTCCTCGCCCGCCGCGACCTGGGCAACCCCGCCGCCGGCGGCTCCGAGCTGCTGGTGGACAAGATCGCCGACGGGCTCACCGCACTCGGCCACCAGGTCACCCTGGTGTGCGGCGGGCCCTCCCCCGAGCTCTCGGCTCCGCTCGAGCGGGGGGACCCCCATGAGCAGGGAGGTACCCCCACCGCCCGCAGCTACCGGGTGGTCTCGGCGGGCGGTGACGCCGGTCACTTCCTGCGCGCACCCCGCGAGTTGGCCCGCCGGGCCGACGACTGCGATCTGCTGGTCGAGGTGTGCAACGGGATGCCGTATCTGGCGCCGCTGTGGCACCGCGGCCCGACCCTGTGCCTGGTCAACCACGTGCATACGGACCTGTGGGGGATGCGCTATCCGCGGCCCGCCGCCCGGCTCGGCCGCCGGCTGGAGCACTGGGCGCTGGCCGGCACCCACCGCCGCAATCTGATGGTCGCCGTCTCCGGCTCGACCGCGTCCGCGCTGCGCGACCTCGGCGTGCAGCGGGACCGTATCCGGCTCGTGTACAACGGCGTCGAGGAGCCGGGACCGCTCGTCCCCAAGGCGCCCGAACCGCTCTTCCTGGCCATGGGCCGGCTCGTCGAGTACAAGCGGATCGATCTGCTGCTGCGGCTGTGGGAGCGGGTCCGTCCGGTGACCGGCGGCCGGCTGGTGATCGTCGGCGACGGCCCGGAGCGGGCACGACTGGCGGCGGCGGCCGGCCCCGACGTCACCTTCACCGGCCGTATCTCCGAACAACGCAAGCATCAACTCCTGTGCTCTGCCTGGCTGTTGCTGCATCCGTCGCTGGTGGAGGGCTGGGGACTGGTGGTCATGGAGGCCGCCGCCCGCGGTACGCCCGCCCTCGGCTTCGAC
Organism: Streptomyces sp. NPDC048483; assembly: GCF_040651455.1. NCBI lineage: Bacteria > Bacillati > Actinomycetota > Actinomycetes > Kitasatosporales > Streptomycetaceae > Streptomyces > Streptomyces sp. NPDC048483. The sequence goes on along the minus strand of NZ_JBEZJZ010000046.1, from coordinate 49,301 downwards.
ATCCCCGGACTGCGGGATTCCGTCGAGGACGGCGTCACCGGACTGCTGGCCCGCGGCGAGAGCGCATTCGCCGCCCACTGGTGCACCCTCGCGCTCAGCGCCCGCCGCCGGGACGCCCTGGGCCGCGCGGCCGAAGCGCGAGCGGCCCGCTTCAGATGGAGCCATACGGTCAGCAGCTTCCGGGCGGTTGCCGCGGAGGCATTCCTCAGCGCACTCCCCGGGCGGTGAGGGCCCCGTGCGAGACCCCTCGCTGCGCAGGTCCTACGCCCTCTTCCGCGCCTTTCTGCGGGAGCAGACCGAACCGGAACACTGTTACACGCTGCTCGCCAGGGACGCCGCCGACCAGGTGGAGCGCCATACCCCGCTCAAGGGTGCGGTGGTCGCCGATGTCGGCGGTGGCAGCGGCCACTTCACCGAGGAGTTCCGGCGGCGCGGCGCCCAGGGGCTGCTCTTCGAACCCGATACGGCCGAACTGACCGCGCGCGGCCGCATCCCCGACGGGGCGGTGGTCGCCGACGGCTATCTGCTGCCGCTCGCCGACGGCGCCGCCGACATCTGCTTCTCCTCCAACGTCCTGGAGCATGTCGCCGACCCACAGACCTTCCTGAGCGAAATGGCCCGGGTCACCCGCCCCGACGGACTGATCTACGTCTCCTTCACCAACTGGCTGTCCCCCTGGGGCGGCCACGAGACCGCACCCTGGCACTACCTGGGCGCCGAACGGGCCCGCGCCCGCTACCGGCGCCGCACCGGCCGCCCCGCCAAACACACCCTGGGCGAGAACCTCTTCGCCGTCCACATCGGCCGCACCCTGCGCCAGGTCCGCGCCCGCGACGATGTCGCGATCGTCTCGGCCCGCTCCCGCTACGCGCCGTTCCTCGCCGAGACCATCCCCCGCCTCCCGGGCGTCCGCGAAGTCGCCACCTGGAACCTTCTCCTCATCCTCCGGCGGTTGCCATGACTCAGACGCCCAAGGCGTCCCAGACAGCGAAGGCGTCCCAGACATCAGAGGGATCCCAGGCACCAGAGGGGTCCCCGATGTCCCGGACCTCCCCGACGGCACGGACGCTTCAGATGTCCATGTCACCGGGATCGCCGGACACCGGCGACAGGCCGACGCCGTCCCCGGCCGCCCCGCCACCGGGCGAACCCCGCCGCAGGCGCTGGCTGTTCGCCTTCTGGGCCCTTGCCCTGGCCGGCTTCCTGGCCCCCTCACCGGGAAAGATGACCTTCGAGACCAAACTGGGTGTCACCACCGACCCCTGGAAGTTCCTCGGCGACCTGGGCCAGTTGTGGCACGACCGGGCGGGCTTCGGCGGCATCGCCGACCAGTACTTCGGCTACGCCTTCCCCACCCTCCCCTACTACGGCCTGGCCGATCTGGCGCACCTCCCCGTCTGGCTGGCCGAGCGGCTGTGGATGTCGCTGATCGTCACCGCCGCCTTCTGGGGCGCACTGCGACTGGCCGAACGACTGCGCTTCGGCACCCCGCCCACCAGGCTCCTGGCCGCCGCCTGTTACGCGCTCTGGCCGACGTTCACCCTCGTCATCGGGTCCACCTCCGCCGCCGCGCTCCCCGGCGCGCTCCTCCCCTGGGTCCTGCTGCCCCTGACGAACCCGCAGGCCGGAGCCCGTATCGCGGCCACCCGCTCGGCGCTGCTGATCCCCTTCATGGGCGGCGTCAACGCGGCCTCGACGCTGGCCTCCCTGTTACCCGTCGGCCTCTACCTGCTCTCCCGTACGGGAGACCTCCGCCGGAAACTGCTCGCCTGGTGGCTGCCGGGCGTCGTACTGGCCACCGCCTGGTGGGTGGTCCCCCTCCTCCTGCTGGGCATCCACGGCGAGAACTTCATGCCGTTCATCGAGCAGGCGGACACCACCACCGGCACCATGTCCGCCACCGAGATGCTGCGCGGCGCCGGCAACTGGGTCGGCTACCTCAACTTCGGCGAACCCTGGCTGCCGGCCGGCTGGACCATGACGGCCAACTGGTTCGCGGTACTCGGCTCGGCGCTGGCCGCGGCCCTCGGACTGGCCGGGCTGGCCCGCCGCGATCTGCCCGAACGCCGCTGGCTGCTGCTGACCGTACTGACCGTCGCGCTGATCACCCTGGCCGGCTACGGCGGTGCGCTCGGCGGCCCCGTACACGGCCTGTGGCAGGACTGGCTCAACGGCCCGCTCCGCCCGTTCCGCAACATCTACAAATTCACCCCGGGGCTCGCGCTGGCGCTCACCCTGGGCCTGGCGCATCTGCTGCACATCGCCACCGAACGCCGCGGCACCCGCAGGATCCCCGTCCGCCGCCGGCTCCCCCTCGTGACCGCCGCGGTCGTCCTGCCCGCCCTCGCCCTCCCCTTCCTGACCGGCACCGTCCTCCAGCCCGGCGCCTTCACCAAGCTGCCCTCCTCCTGGGAACGGACCGCGAGCTGGCTGCGGACCCACTCCCCCGACAGCCGCGCCCTGGTCGTCCCCGCCACCGCCCACGGCATCTACACCTGGGGCTCCCCCATCGACGAACCCCTCGATGTGCTCGCCGAATCCCCCTGGGCGCAGCGCGACTTCGTCCCCTTCGGCACCCCCGGCGCCCGCCGCGCCCTGGACGCCGTCGAACAGGCCCTGATGACCGGCGCACAGGTCCCCGGCCTGCGGGACCACCTGGGCCGGGCCGGCATCCACGACGTCGTCGTACGCAACGACCTCGACCCGGACCAGATCGGCTACGTCCCCCCGCAGACCGTCAAACGCACCCTGGAGGCGTCCGGCTACCGCAAGGCGGCTGCCTTCGGGCCGCTGACCACCAGCGGCAGGATCCCCGCCGGGGCGCCCCTCCAGATCCAGGGCCTCTACCCGCGCCAGCGCTCCGTCGAGATCTACGAGCCCCGGAACACCCCGAAGCCCGGCCCGGTCACCGCCAAGGCCGTCGCGGACACCGCACAGCTCAGCGGCGGCCCGGAAGCGCTCCTCCAGCTCTCCGCCGACCCCACGCTGCGCAACCGGCCGACCGTCCTGACCGGCGACAACCACCCGGGCCTGGGCACCGTGCCGCTCCAGCTGACCGCCGACGGCCTGCGCCGCGCCGACACCCGCTTCGGCCTCGTCAACAGCAATACGTCGTATACGTACACGGCCGACGAGACGAACCACCCCGACAGCGTCCAGGACCCCGGCCGCCCACCCCGGCAGATCCTGCCGACCGACGGCATCGGGCACCAGACCACCGCCGTGCTCCGCGGCGCCACCGCGGTCACCGCCTCCACCAGCGGCAACTGGCTCTTCCATCTGCCGCAGTACGACCCCGTCAACGCCTTCGACGGCAACCCGGACACCGCCTGGGCGGAGGGCAGCGCGGGCGACCCCGTAGGTCAGTGGATACGTATCGCCTTCACCAAGCCGCTCTCCATGCCCTCCTCCTTCTCCCTCACCCCACTGCCCGGGGACGGACTGCGCGCCGCACCGACCTCCGTACGGGTACAGACCGACCGCGGCAGCGTGGACAGTCCGCTCCGCCCGGACGGCACCCAGCAGCAGGTCAAGGCACCGGCCGGAACCGCGAAATGGCTGAAGCTCACCCTCCTCGGCTCCCAGACGCCGCGCGCGGGGCTCTCAGGTGCGGGCTTCCGCGAGATCTCCGTCCCCGGCGTCCAGGTCACTCGACTTCTTCAACTCCCCACCGATGCACAGGGTTCCCGGGCAGCGAGTCCCCGGACGGAGAGTTCCCGCGCCGAGAGCTCCCGCGCGGAGAGCTCCGCCGAGACCTTCTCCCTCCACCGGGGCAGCGACCCCGGCGGCCTCTCCCCCGTCTCCGCCGAGACCGGCCTGCACCGCCAGTTCCGTACGGACGCGAGCGCGCCCTACGCCGTCTCCGGCAAGGCGCTGGCCGTCCCCGGCCCCGAACTCGACCGGCTGCTGGACAAGATCGCCCCCGAGCAGAAGGACCGGATCACCGCCACCGCGGACTCCACCAGCTTCGGCTTCGGCCAGTCGCTCAGCCCCCGCAATCTCGTCGACGGCGACCTGACCACCGCCTGGATCGCCGGCGACCGCCCCACCCTCCATCTCCGCTGGCCCGGCAAGAAGAAGATCGACCAGATCGTGCTGGCCGCGGCCGGCGGCATCTCCACCCGGCCCGAACAGATCCTCATCAACTCGCCGGACGGCGCGGCCACCGCCGGCGTCGACGAGAACGGCCAGGCCCGCTTCGACCCGATCACCACCGACCGCCTCGACATCACCATCAGCAAGGTCAAGCCGCTGACCATCCACAACCCGGTCGCGGGCCAGGCCCTGCAACTGCCGGTCGGACTCAGCGAGGTCTACCTCCCCGCACTGGATGCGTACCGCACCCCGCGGCCCGCCGCCGACAGACGGTTCTCGGTCGGCTGCGGCCAGGGCCCGATGCTCGCCGTCGACGGCGTACTGCACGCCACCAAGGCCTCGGGGTACGTCCGCGACCTCACCGAACGGCGCCCGGTCACCGTCGAGTTGTGCGCCGGGGAGGCGCGCGACGGACGCCTGGAGCTGCCGTCCGGGCGGCACCGGGTGGAGGCCGGGGACCAGGGGCCGCTGGCTCTCACGGATGTGACCCTGACCAGGGGAGATGCGGCGGCCACCGCCGGGGGCCCGGCGCGCAGGGTCACCGCCGGGGACGGGGCGGGCGACCGCCGTACGGTCACCGTCGGAGCCGGCCGGGCCGTCTATCTCCAGATGTACGAGAACGTCAACGACGGCTGGCACGCCACCCTCAACGGCCGCGCGCTGACCCCGCTCCGCCTGGACGGCTGGCAGCAGGGATTCCTCGTCCCGGCCGGCGCGGGCGGCACCGTCGAGCTGTCCTACGCCCCGGCCACCACCTATGACCTGGGGCTGATCGGCGGCGCGGCGGGCGTACTGCTGCTCGTCGCGTCGGCCCTGATACGGCGCACCCCCCGCACACCGCCGCCCGCCCCGGTGACACCGCCGGCCCCGTCGTGGGTGCTGGGCGTAGTGGCCCTGACGGCCGTGGTGGCCCTCGCCTCGGGCCCGTTCGCCGTGATCGTGCCGCTGCTGGCGGTGCCGGCCCGGTTCCGGCGGGGCCTGCTGGTGCCGATCGCGCTCCTGGCCATGGCGGCCGCGGGGATCACCGCCGCCCTGAACGCGGGCGAGCCGATCGCCGCGGACCGGGGGCCGTTCAGCGCCGTGGCCCAGGGGTTCGCCCTGGTGGCGCTGGCAGCGGCGGTGGTGACGGTGCCGGGTGGCGGCGGAGCTGCCGGGCCGGGACAACGGGGGGCGGAACGGGATCCGGGCGGGGGCGGCGGCCCGCAGTGGTGGGGTGCGGACGGTGGGCCGGGGGGTGCTTCTGGGCCGGTTCCTGGGCCGGGGGCCGGGCCGGGGGCCGGGCCGGCTGCACGCCCTGGGCCGGCACCGGGGCCGGCCCCCGGTCCGGCTGCACCTTCCGGTCCGGCTGCACCTTCCGGTCCGGCTGCACCTTCCGGTTCGGCTGCTCCTTCCGGTTCGGCTGCTTCTCCCGGTCCGGCTGCACCTTCCGGTTCGGTCTTCGACCCGGGGGCGCCCCCTGCCCCGGCGTCCGGTCCCACTGCCGCTTCCGGGCCGCCTCCTGGCCCGGCTCCCGACCCGGCGGCGCCCCCGCCGCTACCCCGGCGTGCGCGGGACGCGGCGCGGCCGGGGCCCGACGGGACGGCCGCCGCCGGTCGGCCGATCCAGGCCAGGGGACGGACACCGGGCGCCGGCCCGAACTGGGCCGACCGGCGGCGGCCGAACGGGCCGCGGCACAACTGGGAGGAGACCGAGCGATGACCGCACTGCACCAACCCGCCCGGCCGGAACCGGACGGCCGGGACGCCACCCCCACCGGCGAACCCACCACCACCAACAAGCCCACCCTCCCCCGCGAATCGACCATCGCCCGCGTCCGCTTCCCCGTCGTCGACGAAATCTCCCGGCACTGCCTCCAGGGCGACGAACCGGAAACCGTCCATATCGAGGTGCACCTCCCCGGCCGGGTCGACCACGAGCGCCTGCGTACCGCCTTCCACCAGGCCCTCACCCGCCACCCCCGCATCCTGATGCGCCAGGCCCCGGTCCGCTGGTGGCACCGCCGCTACGAGTGGCAGCTCACCGCCGGCCCGGACGTGGACCCCGTCGCCTTCCCGCCCCCCGGCCCCGACGCCCTCGTACGCGCCCGGCAACGCGCCCTCACCGACTGCCCGTCCCTGGAATCCTCCCCGCCCATCCGCCTGGAGGCGATCGAGCACCCGGACGCAGCGGACGGCACCGTCCTGCTCCTCACCGTCAACCACACCGCGCTGGACGGCCCGGCCTGCCTGCGCGTACTGGCCACCGCCGCCGAGCTGTACGGCGGCGCCGACAACTCCCCCGCCCCGCCGCCCGTACGGGCCCCCGAACCCCGTACCCACCGCACAGCCCGCCCCGACGACAGCACCCCGGCCGTCGGCCACGGCCTCACCCGCCCGTCCCGGATCGCCCCCGACACCGGCACCCCCACCACCTCCAGCGGCGCGAACTCCATGGACGGCACGAACGGCATGCTGATCACCGACCTGCCTGTCCCGGCCCGCCCGCCGCGCATCGACGGCCGGGCGCCGTACACCGTCAACGACCAGCTCCTCGTCGCCACATGCCTCACGGTCGCCCGCTGGAACCGGCTGCACGACCGGCCCACCACCCCGGTCCTGGTCACCATGCCCGTCGACGACCGCCCGCGCGACAGCGAAATGCCCATCGGCAACGGCACCCGGCTGGTCTCCGTCGGCTTCGGCCTCGAGGAACGCCGGGACGCCGATCTGCTCAGCGCCGATCCGCCCGACCCCGGTGCCGTCGCCCTGCTGCTGCGCCGTACCGCCACCCGGACCCGCGCCCTCAAATCCGCCCCCGGCTCCCCACTCGGCCTGAGTGGAACGGTGTTGACCGCACCCCTCCTGCCCGTCGGCGTACGCGGGGCCGCCACCCGGGCCCTTCGCACCGCCGCCGCGCCGTGGACCTCCACCACTCTCCTCTCCAACATCGGCCGCATCCCCTACCCCCTCGACTTCGCCGACGCCGGGCGGCCGACCGCGGTGTGGTTCTCCGCCCCGGCCCGGATGCCGCGCGGGCTGACCGTCACCACCGCGTCCGTCGGCGGCCGCATCCAGCTCGCGCTGCGCTGGTCGCACGCCCTCCTGGACGACGCGGCCGGCGCCCGTCTCGGCGCCCTCTTCGCCAGCTCCCTCGCGGCCACCGAATCCCTCGCGGCCACCGAAGGAGACGCCCGATGACCCGGCCCGCCGTCGGCACCGCCCAACCCCCGGCAGGACTACGGGACTTCTACGAAAACCCGGCCGTTCCGGTGGCGTCCGGCGCCGCGCGCAGCCGACGCCAGGCCCAGCTCCTGGCCCGCGCCCTCGGGCCCGTACGCACTGGGGCACCGGCCGCGACCATCCTGGACATCGGCTGCGGCGACGGCACCGCGGCCGCCACCGCGGCGGACGTCCTGGCCGGGCACCGCCTGGTCGGCGTCGACTGGTCCCAGGACGCGCTGCGCCGTGCCACGACCCGTATCCCCTATGCCGTACGCGGTGAACTGACCGACGGCGGGCTGCCGTTCGCGGCCGGCTCCGCCGACGCCGTCCTCTTCAGCGAGGTCATCGAGCATCTCGTCGACCCCGACGCCGCCCTGGACGAACTGCACCGGGTACTGCGCCCCGGCGGTCATCTGATGCTCTCCACCCCCAATCTCGCCGCCTGGTACAACCGCGGACTTCTGCTCGCCGGCGTCCAGCCCGTCTTCTCGGAGGTGAGCCTGCGCCGCATTCACGGCCGCCCCGGCAGCCAAGTCGTCGGCCATCTCCGCCTCTACACCGCCCGCGCCCTGCGCAGCTTCCTCACCGCATCCGGCTTCGAAGTCCTCCGCATCGCCGGCGCCCCGTACCACGACGTCCCCCGCCCCCTCCGCCCCCTCGACCGCGCCGCCTGCCATATCCCACCCCTGGCCTCCATCCTGCTCGCCCACGCCCGCCGGAAAGGCCCGTCCCCACCACAAAAATTTTACAGAGAGTGAGAGACCTCAGGAATCAATCACTCTCCGTAATTGTTGCCGGAAAAGAAAGGAGACCCCACGAGGCAAAGGCACGACACGAGAACGAGGCAGAGGCAGAGGCACGACACGAGGCGCGTCAGGAGGCAGCCGGACCACCCAAGGCGGAGACCGGACGGCCCAAGACGGAGAAGCGGAGAAGCGGAGAAGGGAGTGCAGCGATGCTCTGGTGGGGCGTGGCGTCCGCGCTGCTCGCCAACATCCTGTACAGCACGGGCTTCGTGCTGGAGAAGCGCGCACTCTCCGCGCTGCCCGCACTCAGCACCCGCCGGCCCGCCCGGGTCATCCGGCACCTCCTCGGCAGCCCGCTCTGGATCGGCGGCTCCCTCGCCCTGGCCGCCGGTTTCGCCGCCCAACTCGCCGTCTACCGCACCCTCCCCATCGCCGCCGCCCAGGGCATCTTCGTCTCGGGGCTGGTCCTCCTGCTGCTGCTGTCCTCGGTGGTGCTGGGCGAGCGGACCAGCGGCCGGGAGCGGCAGAGCATGGTGGCGATCCTTGTCGCGCTGGTGATGGTCGTCGCCTCCCTCCAGGGCAGCGACGCCAGGACCATCGCCCGCACCGCACCGCCCGGCACGCTGCTCGCCATCGCCGTGCCCTCGCTGGCCGCGGGGCTGCTGCTGTACGGCTCGGCGGAGCGGCGCGCCAAACGCCGCCATCGCCTGCCTACCGCGGGCGTCCCCTACGGGGTGGCCGTGGGCCTGCTCTACGGCGTCAGCTCACTGGCCATCAAGGGTGTCTCCGGCCTGCTGACCACGCACAACATCCCGGCGGCCACCGCAGAGCTGTTCCGCTCGCCGTACCCCTATCTCCTGCTGTTCACCGGGGCCACCGGTCTGGTGCTGTCCCAGACGGCTCTGCAACGCTGCCGCGCCTCCGTCATCGTCCCCGTCTGCTCCACCATCACCTGCGTCTTCACCGTCGCCTGCGGGACCGTCGCCTTCGGCGAACCGCTGCCGGCCGATCCCGTACGGCTGGCACTGCGGCTCGGCGGCACGGCGGTGGCGCTGACCGTCCTGCTGGCCCTGCCCCGTCACGACGCCCCTGCACCCGCACCCGCACCCAGGCCTACTCCTCCCGCCTGCGGACCTCCGGCGCCCACGCCCACTCCCGCAGCCACGCCCGCGCCCCGCGCCTGCGATCCCTTCGCTCCCGACAGCAACCGCACCCAAAGCCCCCGGACAGGAACCGCCCACCGTCACACCGGAGTTGAGTCATGAAGTCCGATGACCCGCTGCTGAAGATCCTTGCCTGCCCGCTCGACAAGGGGCCGCTGGACCTTCTCGCCCCCGATGATGTCCTCTACAACCCCCGGCTGCGGCGCCGCTATCCGATCCTCGACGGCATCCCCCAACTTCTTCCCTCCTCCGGGGAACAGGTCACCGACGCCGAGCACGAGCGCATCCTCGGCCGGCTCACGGATGTCGCCCCGCCCGACGGCGCGGCTCCCACGGCCGGCCCCGGCCCGGAGGCGCGGTCGTGACGCTCGCCGCGCGGCTGGAGCCGTGGTTGCCGGGGCGGCTGGTGGCGGCGTTGGCGGCCGGGATCTATCCGCGGTTCGAGCCGGAGCTCGGTCGGCTGGCCGACTTCTGCCCGGCGGGCGGTACGGCCGTGGACGTCGGCGGGTGGCTGGGGCCCTGGACCCGGCGGCTGGCCCGGCGCGCGGAACGGGTCGTCACCATCGAGCCCGTCCCGCGTCTGGCACGGCTGATCGACTCCGTCACCCCGCCGCATGTCGAGGTGGTCTCCGCCGCGGCCACCGACCACACCGGCTGCGCCACGCTCTGGCTGCCGCCGGACGGCCGCGGCGAGCGCGGGGTCTCCTCGCTGGTGCGCCGCGAACTGCACGGCAGCACCCTCGATGTGCCCTGCCTGCCCCTGGATTCGCTGGAGCTGGCCTCCGTCACCCTCATCAAGATCGATGTGGACGGTGGCGAGCTGGCAGTGCTGCGCGGCGCCGCGCGCACCATCGATCGGGAACTCCCCGCGCTCTTCATCGAGTTGGAGACCCGCATCCAGCCGCTGGCGCCCGTCCTGGACTGGACGGCGGCCCGCGGATATCGCGGCTGGGTCCTGCCGCACGGCCGCTGGACGCCACTGGCCGACTTCGATCTGCCCGCTCATCAGGCCCGCACCTCCCATGTCGCCGAACACGGGCTGCTGCGCCGCTCCCTCGCCCCGCACCGCCGCTACGTCAATTCCGTGCTCTTCCTCCCTGCCGGCATCCGTCCCGGAAGCCCCGCGCCCGCGCCGGCGCGCCCCACCTCCGTGCACGAACTCCCTGGCCTCCACGACCATGTCCATCATGAACCCCGCCACTGACAATGACCCTCCGGCCGGCTCCGCCACCCCCTCCGACCTGCACGGCCCTCTCGCCTTCCAGCTCGTGCTGCTGCGCCGGATGGCCGACCACCAGCCCGGTCTCGTCGAGGACGCGCTGCGCACGCTGGGTGTCTCCCGCGCCGATCTGCGCGCAGCCAACCGCCGCTGGCAGGCGCGGATGCACGCCCCGCGGGCGCCCGGCGGCCTCCAGCCCTATAGAGCGCTGCTCGGCGCCCCCGAGACGGTGCACGCCCGCCGCCTCGGCGATCTGACCTGCGAGGCCCTGACCTGGCCGGTCCCGCTCTGGCCGGATCTGCGGTTCGAGATCCTGACCGCCGCCCGCGGCGTCGTCTGGAACGCTTGGCTCGTACGCACCCCAGGCGCCACCGCCCCCACGCTCCGTACGACCGCGGACCTCACCCCCTGGTCCTGCACCGTCGACGAGGTCGCCCGCGCCTTCCCCCCGGCCCGCCCGATGGAGGGCAGCGCTCCCACCCGCTGGGCGCTGGCCTGTACGGTCCCCGACCCCGACGTGGACGCGGCCCCGCACACGTTGGTCACCGAATTCACCTGGGGACTGTTCCAACGTGTGGTGGATTGACCAAGCGGCTGGCCGGACCTGCGCCGGGTGGTCGGGCCTGCGCCGGGTGGCCGTGGGCCGACCGAAGCGCTCGGGGGGCGCGCAACGCTGGTGGACCAACCCACCGCTCGTGGACCAACCCACCCCTGGACCAACCCACCGCTGGTAAACCGCCCCCACCATCCCCCAACCGGACCTCCCCAACGGGCAGCTGACTGCCGTTCGCCACAAGATGGCCAGGAGTGACCTTCGCGCACGCTCCACCCATCACTGGCCCATCCGGCACCACCGGCCCCTAGGGGAGGAATCCGCCATGACCATAAGCCTCGCCCAGCTGCGGCGCTGCTCCGTTGCCGTCGACCTCGGCGCGGCCCGTACGCGGGTGTATGTCAAGAACCAGGGTCTGATCGTCGACGAGCCGTCGGTCGCGGCCGTCAATGTCCGTACCGGAGCGCTGCTGGCCGTCGGCGCCGAGGCAGAGGTGATGGACGGCCGTACGCCCGACTACATCCGCGTCGTGCATCCGGTCTCCGGCGGCACGGTCGTGGACATCGACATGGCCCAGCGGCTGCTGCGCAACCTGGTCGGCGGCAAGCTGCGCAAGACCTGGCGGCGCCGGCCCTCGATGCGGGCCGCGGTGTGTATGCCGTACGGCAGCGAGCCGCTGGCGCAGCGGGCCGCCGTAGAGACGCTGACCGGGCTGGGGGCCCGGCGGGTGGAGCTGATCGACACGCTGCTCGCGGCGGCGGTCGGCTGCGGTCTGCCGGTGGAGCAGCCGGAGGCGACCATGATCGTGGTGTGCGGGGCGGGCACCACGCAGGTCGCGGTGCTCTCGGTCGGTTCGATCGTGGCCGCGGAGACCGTTCCGGTGGGCGGCAACGCCATCGCCCACGCGATCATCCAGCACATGCGGCTGCACCATGAGCTGATGATGCCGAGCCAGGCCGTACGCCCCCTGCAGCTGACACTTTCCGGCGACGACGCGCACGCGTCCTCGACCGAGGTGCACGGGCGGGATGTGGTCAGCGGCCTGGCGCGCGCCGTACAAGTCGACACCGAGCGGGTGCTGAAGGCCATCACCACCCCGCTGACCGCGATCCTCGACGGCATCGGGGCCGTGCTGCGCAACTGCCCGCCGGACCTGGTGGCCGACCTTGGGGAGCGCGGCATCATGCTGGCGGGCGGCAGCGCGCTGACTCCCGGCCTGGAGCCGATGATCCACCAGGCCACCAGCATGCCGGTGCACATCGCGGACCGACCCGCCACCTGTGCCGTGCAGGGGCTGGGCGCCATGATCGAGGGCAAGGTGGAACCCCTGCACCTCGATCCGTTGGCTCCGTGATCCCGGTATCGCTGCCTGGGGAAATACCGGTATCTCCGCCGGGCCCGTCACTCGGTACGGCCCCGGGAACGGCCCGCCCGTCCGCTCACAGACTCCGGGCGTTCCAGGCGACCACCGCGGGCCGGTCGTGTTCGGTTCCCAGGACGCCGACCGCCCCGGTCTCGAACGTGAACAGCCCGCCCGCGGCGGGCGGCAGTCCGAGCCTGCGGGCGGTCAGTACGCGCAGGAAGTGGGCGTGCGCCACCAGGGCCACGTCCCCCTCGTCCGCCTCGAGCTGCGGCCTGATCCGTGCCAGGACGCGGTCGGCGCGCGCGCCGACCTGCTCGGGCGACTCCCCCGGGTGTCCGGCAGGACCGGGGGTGACGCCGTCGCGGAACAGATACCAGTCGGGTCTGCTGCGGCGGATCTCGGCCGTCGTGATGCCCTCGTAGCCGCCGTAGTCCCATTCCCGCAGGTCAGGGTCTATATCTGGTTGCCCGAGGCCCGCCAGTTCGGCGGTGCGCAGGGCCCGCTGCAACGGGCTGGCGTACACCTGCCCGATCTTCCGGCCGGACAGCAGCGGCCGCAGCGCGCGGGCCTGTTCCTCGCCGTCGGCGGTGAGCGGCAGGTCGGTCCGGCCGGTGTGCCGGCCGTTCCGGCTCCACTCGGTCTCGCCGTGCCGGATCAGCAGCAGCCGGCTCACTTCGCCTGCGCCTACTGCCCCTGCTCGGCCTGCTGGGGCTGCTCGGCCTGCTGGGCCTGCTGGGCCTCGGCGACCGACGCGCGGACCTCGTCCATGTCCAGACCGCGGGCCTGGCCGATGACGTCCTCCAGGGCGGCCTCCGGCAGCGCCCCGGGCTGGGCGAACACCGCGATGTTGTCGCGGACGATCATCAGGGTCGGGATGGACTGGATCTCGAAGGCCGCCGCCAGCTCGGGCTGAGCCTCCGTGTCGACCTTGGCGAACACCAGGTCGTCGTGCTTGTCGGACGACCGCTCGAAGACCGGGCCGAACTGCTTGCACGGGCCGCACCACTCGGCCCAGAAGTCGATCAGGACAAAACCGTTGCCGGAGACGATCTCGTCGAAGTTGTCCTTGGTGAGCTCTACGGTGCTCATACGTGCTTCCCTGCTTCCGGTCTGGGGTCGTTGTCCGGTCGGTCCGGCCGGTGTCCCGTTGCGGAAACGGTCACCATCCGCGCCGTATTCCGCATCCGAGCACCGGACCGTCCCGCTCCCCTGCCCACCGCACGCCGTCCTAGACATCCGATGCGGGTGGAAATCCCCACGCCGGAGGCCGGGCGCGGCCGGTACGGTCCGGCCCGTCCCGTACGGCACCGCCCTGTACGGAACGGCCCTGTAAAGGACCGCACCCACCGCGCCCCCTCAGATCCAGTACGGCGCCTCCGGCACGTCCGTGGCCCCTGATACGGACAGCTGCACCACCGCCTCGCCCCGCCCTGTGATCCAGGCCAGCAGATCGCCGGTCGACCCCTTGATGACGGGTCCGCCACCGCCGCCGATGTCGCGGACCAGATTCCCGTCCGTCGCCTCGATCCGCATTCCCGGCACCCCGTCCCGCCCCGCCAGCGCACCGATGACGTCATCGATGACGTACCGGGCCGCGGACTTTGGCACGTCCCCGAAGGCGTATCCGGCCGCCAGGTCCGCATGGTGCACCTCCAGCTCCCGCAGCCGCGTCGCCACCAGGCTCGCGGGCGTACGCAGCTCCCCGGTACGCAGCCGTACGCGACGCCGCCAGGCCTCCTCCGGAAGCGTCCGCACCGCCTCGTCGAAGCGGACCGCGCCGGCCAGGACGTCCTCGAGCAGCGCGGCGACCGGCCGCCCCGCCCCGGCCTCGATCTCCTCCTCGCGCGCGGCCATGCTCGCGTACTGCGGGATCTCCACCCCCGTACGTGCCCCCTCCAGCAGCCGGCACAGGCTGTCCGAGGCCCGCGCCACATGGGTGATGACATGGCCCCGCGTCCACGGCGGGATCAGCGTCGCCCCGCCTGCCTGTTGCTGCGTGAGCCCGCCGACGGTCTCCACAAACCTCTTCATCGAGGCATCTTCCGCAACCAGCAGCCCGTCATCGGCCGAAGCCGGCCGCCCGTTTTCCGGCACCCCGATTCCCGGCACCCCGATTCCCGGCAGCCCGTTTTGCGACGCGTCCACCCTCTCCCCCTTCTCCCTTACGTAGGGAAACCACCCGCGAGAGACTCGCCGAATTCCACCACTCAGAAACATGATGTCGCATCACGAAACATGTAAGGGCAGCCGTCTGGCCATGTATCGATGCGTCCATCGGCACGTCGGTACGTCGGTCCGTCGGTCCGTCGGTCCGTCGGTCCGCCGCCGCGTCAGCCCTTCGGCTTGCCGTACTCCGTGGCCATGCCGCCCGCGAAGTCGTACACAATGGCCTGCTCGTCCCCGACCACCCAGGCATCGTGCCCGGGGGGACAGACGAAGACATCGCCCGGCCCGATCTCGGCCTCCGAGCCGTCGTTCATCCTGACCCGCAGCCGGCCCTGGACCATGATGCCGTTGTGGTGGACCTCGCAGCTCTCGGTCCCGGTGAGCGGCCCCACCGACTCCGACCAGCGCCAGCCGGGCTCGAAGACGGCCACCGCGAAGTCCAGTCCGGTCAGGTGCAGGGCTTCGAGGTGACCCCTCGGAAAGTCCCGCCGTTCGTCCGGCTTGTCGATCGTCTTGACTTCGATCATGAGGGCGCCTCCTCCAGCCGATCCCCTGTCTTCCATGGTGCGCCGGGGGAAACCGGGCGACCACCGCGCCCGACCGACCCTCCCAGCCGGGACCACAGCAGCGGCAGCACGAGCAACGGGACGCCAATGGGCGGATGGATCGTTGCCTCGCCGGCCCCAGGAACGCTGCTCTCACCGGTCCCAGGAAGAAAGCCCGCCCCGCCCCTAACCTGGAGACACCGAAGCCCACCCCGCCGGAAGCACGAAAGGGCGGACGGGCGGACGGGCGGACGGCCGAAAGGACGTGCTGCACCATGGAGACACGCCTCGATGAAATAGCCGACGGCATCTACCGGATCTCCACTTCGTCCCCGAAGTGGCCGCGCCCGCGGGTTTCACCGTCAACCAGTTCCTGATCGATGCGGAAGAGCCGCTGCTTTTCCCTACGGGCATGCGCCGGCTGTTCCCCGTGGTCTCGGAAGCCGTCGGCCGGGTGGTGCCGCTCGAGCGGCTGCGCTGGCTGACCTTCGGGCATGTCGAGGCGGACGAGTGCGGTGCCATGAACCAGTTCCTCGCCGCGGCCCCGCACGCGGTGGTGGCACACGGCCTGCAGGGATGTCTGGTCTCCCTCAATGATCTGGCCGACCGTCCGCCGCGCCCGATGGCCCACGGCGAGCTGCTCGACCTGGGCGGCAAGCAGGTGCGGCGCCGCGTACGGCATCTCAACACCCCGCATGTGCCGCACAATTGGGAGGCCAGGGTGCTGTACGAGGAGACGACCGGCACGCTGCTGTGCGGCGATCTGTTCACCCATGTCGGCAACGGCCCCGCGGTCACCGGGAACGACCTGGTCGAGGCGGCCCTGGACGCGGAGGCGGTGTTCCGGCAGACGTCCTGTCTGACGGCGGCGGTGGACACCCTGCACTCCCTCGCAGGGCTCGCGCCCAAGACCCTGGCCGTCATGCACGGTTCGTCGTTCCAGGGGGACGGCGCCACCGCGCTGCACGCCCTGGCCGACGGCATGGAGGCACGGTTCAGCCCGGAGACGGAATTCGCCGGCCGTCCGAGCACGCTCGCCGGGGAGAACGCCCCGCCGGAGTGACCCGCCGGAGCGCCGCGCCGGTTCACCCCGCCGGGGCGGGCGCCGCCCCATCAGCCTGACCGCCCCGTGTCACGGCGCCCCACGTCACGGCGCCCTGCGGAACGGATGCGGGGCGAGTGCGACGCCGGGCCGCCCCGAGTGGGCGAGGTCGTACGGCCGCGGATACGGTCCGGGCCGGAAGCGGAGGTAGCGGGCGGGCGTGGCGGGAGCGGACCGCCGGGCCTCGGAGTTGAGGGCGGAGGGGGAGGTGTTGCCCCAGTGGCCGGTGGTGATGCGAGCCTCGACCGTGTGCAGCGCGGCGAGCTGTTCGCCGGCGGAGAAGGTGCAGTGCCCGGCGTTGTCGACGTAGGCCTGGCGCAGCAGGGGCGCGCGTCCGGCGGCGGTGACGGCGCGGCGGTAGGCGCTCTCCGCCTGGACGGGGATCAGGGGGTCGCCCGTGGTGTGGATGTCCAGCTGCGGTGTACGGAGTCGCCCGGTGAAGGCGATGTGCCGTGTCATGTAGCGCACGGCGTCCGGGTCGGCCGTGATGCGGGGTGCGTGTGCGAGGGTGCGCAGGTCCGCGGTGAGCGACCGGCCGGCGGCCCGGTAGAGCGCCTTGACCTCCGGGTAGCCGGCCGAGTGGCGGAGCATCGCGGTGTAGTCGACGCCGGTGTTCCCCGATATGTTGCCGCCGGCCCGTACCTCGGCCTCGTACCGCCAGGCGAAGGCGGGCTGTTGTACGAGGGCGGTGACGGCCTTGTACTGAGCGGCCTGCTGACCGGCGTGGTCGGTGGGGGCGGGGCGCGGCCGGTTCGGGTCGGTCCAGCCGGGGATGTTGTGCAGGGCGGCGGCGAGGGCGATGCGGGCGCGGCCCGCCGTGGTGCGCTGGGCGTGGGTAACGGCGCGGCCCAGGGTCGCGGCGGCGGTGGTGGCCTGCGTCGCGTCCGCGAAGCCGGTCAGGGGGATGCCGGAGCCGGGTGCGAGGAGCGTCTTGAGGGCGTGGACGGGGTCGAGGGTGGAGTTCCAGTTGGCGACGCCGCCCTGGACGAGGCCGCACATGGCCAGGGAGCCGTCGATGCGGCCGGGGTGGCGCTCTGCGAGGGCGGTGGTGACCAGACCCCCGTAGGACTCTCCCCAGGCGAGGGTGCGGCGGGCCCGACCGACCTTCGCGGCGAAGGTGTCGAGCGTGCCGAGCTGGTCGGGTACGGCCTGTTCGGCGGCCCATCCCGTCGTGGCGTAGGACGAGCCGGCGAGCGCGTACCCCTCGTCGAGGAGCAGCTCGTGGGTGGCGGCATCCGGGGCATCGGCCGCCGGGTTGGCGGAGCCCGCCGGGCGGTAGCCGTGGCTGAAGAGCAGCACGGTGCCGTTCCAGTCGGCGGGTACGTCGATGACGTAGGCGGCGCCCGAGGCCAGGGTGCCTTCGAGGTGTTGAGGGCGGGGGTGGAGGCGGGGTGCGGCGAGCGCGGGCGTGGTGCATGCAGGGAGGAGCAGGGCGGCCAGGGCGGCTGCCGTACCGGCTCGGCGCCTTGCGCGGGCGGGGATTCTGATCGGGACACCCATCGGAGGGCTCCTTCCGTGGGGAGGACGGTCAGCCGTAGAAGCGGGACAGACTCCGCAGAACGCAGGCGGGCTTGGCGCCGCCCTCGATCTCGACAGTGCCGTCCACCGCGATCTGCACGCCGCCGGGTACGTCGTCGACGGAGGCGAGCGCGGCGCGCAGCCGGATACGGGAGCCGGCCGTCACCGGGGCGGGGAAACGCACCTTGTCCAGGCCGTAGTTGACCTTTGTGGTGACGCCCCGGACGTCGAGCAGCCCGGTGAAGAGCGGGATGAAGAGGGAGAGGGTCAGATAGCCGTGGGCGATCGGCGCGCCGAACGGGCCGTTCTCGGCGCGGGCCGGATCGGTGTGGATCCACTGATGGTCACCGGTGGCGTCGGCGAAGGTGTTGATCCGCTCCTGGGTGACCGCGATCCAGTCGCTGGCACCCAGCTCGCTCCCGGCGAGCTTCTTCAGCTCGGCCAGGCCGTTGACGGTGAGCGGGGCGGCGGGAGAGAGGGGCATGTGGCGTTCTCCGTACGTGACGTAGGTGAAGAGGGGAGGAGGACAGGAGCACAGAAGGCAGGAGGAGAGGAGCACAGGAGGAAAGGAGGGCAAGAGGTGAGGCCGTACGTTCACCTCGCGCCGTGCAAGCGGCGCAGCTCCGGCTTGAGCAGCTTCCCGGAGGCGGTCCGCGGCAGCGCTTCACCCGCGATGACAACCGACTTGGGGATCTTGTACTTGGCCAGGCGGCCGCGGAGCGCCGCGATCACCTCGTCCGGATCGAGCGCGCTGCCCTCCCGGGCGACGACCACCGCGCGCGGCACCTCGCCCCACTTCTCGTCCGGTACGCCGATCACCGCGCACTCCACGATGTCGGGGTGGGCGAGCAGGGCGTTCTCGACCTCGGCGGGGTACACGTTCTCGCCACCGGAGATGATCATGTCCTTGAGGCGGTCGGCGATGGTGACATAGCCGTCGGCGTCCACCTGTGCGGCGTCGCCGGTGCGGAACCAGCCGTCGGCGAAGGCGGCGGCGCCTTCCTCGGGCAGGCCCCAGTAGCCGGACATGACATGGGGGCCGCTCACCAGGACCTCGCCCGTCTCGCCGGTGCCGGCCGGGGTGAGATCGGGCCGTACGACCCGTACGTCGGTGAAGAAGTGCGGGACGCCGGCCGAGCCCGCCTTGCTGACCGCGTGTTCGGCGTCGAGATAGAGCGCGCCGGGCGAGGACTCGGTCATGCCGTAGCCCTGCTGGAAGGCGAGGCCGCGCTGCGCGTACGCGGCGATCAGCGGCGCGGGCACGGGCGCGCCGCCGCACATCAGGACCCGTAGCGAGGAGAGATCGGCCTGCGGCCAGCGCGGGCGGCGTGCGATCTGCTCGTACATCGTGGGGACGCCGAACATGACGGTGATGCCGTGCCGCTCGATCAGGTCAAGAGTGGCGTCGGGGTCGAAGGATGCGGTGAGGACGCAGGTGCCGCCCTTGAGCAGGACCGGCAGGGTGAGCATGTTCAGCCCGGCGGTGTGGAAGAGGGGGGCGCTGACCAGTGCGGTGGCGTCCGTCGTCAGGTCGGTGTCGACGAGGACGTTGACGGCGTTCCAGGTGATGTTGGCGTGGCTGAGCATCGCCCCCTTGGGGCGGCCGGTCGTGCCCGAGGTGTACATGATGAGGCAGAGGTCCTCGCCCGTGACCGGCTCGTCGAGCGGTGCGGCGCCGTCGGCTCCGGCGATCAGCTCCTCGTAGGCGGGCCCCACTTCGATCACTTCGACGGAGGTGTGCACCGCGGCCGTCGTGGCCGTCGTGGCCGCTGTGGCGAGCGCGGCGCATGAGGGGGCGGATATGAGCGTGCGCGCGCCCGAGTCGGTGAGCTGGTGGCCGATTTCCGGCGCCGCGAGGCGGGTGTTGAGCGGTACGAAGACCGCGCCCAGCGCTCCGGCCGCGAAGAACGTCTCCAGAAAGGCGGGGTGGTTGGGGCCGAGATAGGCGATGCGGTCCCCGCGCCGGACACCCGTTGCGCGCAGTGCACGGGCGAGGCGGGTGGTGCGGGTGTGGAGTGTCGCGTAGCTGGTCGCGGTGCCGTCGTGGAGGAAGGCGGTGCGGTGCGGTGTCTTACGGGCCCGGCGGGCGGGCCAGGACCCGATTCCCTGGTTGCGCATGGGCGGTGCCCTTCCCGGTCAGCCGAGCCCGAGCAGGCGGGCGGCGTTCTCCTTGAGGATCTTGGGGCGGACCTCGTCCTTGATCTCCAGCCTGTCGAAGTCGGCGAGCCAGCGGTCGGGGGTCAGGACGGGGAAGTCGGAGCCGAACAGCACCTTGTCCTGGAGCAGGCTGTTGGCGTAGCGGACGAGCTGCGGCGGGAAGTACTTGGGCGACCAGCCGGAGAGGTCGATGTGGACACCGGGCTTGTGGGTGGCGACGGCCAGCGCCTCGTCCTGCCAGGGGAAGGAGGGGTGCGCGAGGATGATCTTGAGCTGGGGGAAGTCGGCGGCGACGTCGTCGACGTACAGCGGATTGGAGTACTTCAGCCGGATGCCGCCCCCGCCGGGGACGCCCGCGCCGATGCCGGTCTGTCCGGTGTGGAACAGGGCGATGGTGCCGGTTTCCTCGAGCACCTCGTAGAGGCCGTAGACGAGGTCCCGGTCATGGGGGAAGAAGCCCTGGATGCTGGGGTGGAACTTGAAGCCGCGCACCCCGTGGTCCGCCACCAGGCGCCGGGCCTGCCGCACCCCCGCCCTGCCCCGGAAGGGGTCGATGGAGGCGAACGGGATCAGCACGTCGGGGTGGGCGGCGGCGGCCTCGGCGACCTCCTCGTTCGGTACGGGGGCGGTGCCGGTGGCCGACTCGGCGTCCACGGTGAAGACGACCGCGGCCATCTTCCGCTCCCGGTAGTAGGCCGCCATTTCCTCGAGGGTCGGCCGGCGGTTGCCCTCGACCTTGAAGTAGGCGCCGGATGCCTTGTGCAGGCGGTCGTCGAGGGAGGCGTGGCCGCGGGAGGACACCTCGGCGTGCGTATGCACATCGATCGCGGCAAGCTCGGCGACGTTCATCGCGCTCACGCCCCTGCCACCCCCGCCGCCTCCGGCACCTTGGGCGCGGGGACGCCGACGCTCTGCAGCTCGGCGCCGACCGACCCGGGCCACGCGGCCGCAATGCTCCGCGGGCTCCACCCCCCGTCCGCGTACGCCGCCTTGACCTCCTGCGGATGCGACCACAGCGTCAGCCGGTCCCCGCCGATCCCGATGCACTGCCCCGTAACGTCCCGGGCCGCATCCGAGGCGAGGAATGGCACCAGCGCCGCGCAGTCCTCCACCGTGCCGAACCCCTCCCCCTTGCGCAGGAATTCGGGGAGCGGCCGCCCCTGCCGCATCGCCTCGACATACGGCGCGAACGCGGGGACGGTCTCCGTCATCGCGGTCGCCGCGACGGGCACGATCGCATTGACCGTGATCCGCGCCCGCGCCAGTTCCATGGACCAGGTACGGGCCATTGCGGCGATACCGGCCTTGGCCGCCGCATAGTTGGTCTGCCCGAAGTTGCCGCGCTGACCGGCCGGCGAGCCGACCAGGATGAGCCGCCCTCCCTCGCCCTGCGCCCGCAGGTGTACGGCGGCGGCGCGGGCGCAGGTGAACGTGCCCCGCAGATGGGTGGCGATTACGGCGTCGAAATCCTCGTCGGTCATCTTCCACAGCACCCGGTCGCGCAGGATGCCGGCATTGGTGACCATCACGTCGAGGCGGCCGAAGGTCTCGACGGCACGCGCGACGAGCCGGTCCGCGGCCTCGCCCGTCCCGACCGCGGCCACTTCGGCCACGGCCCGGCCGCCGGCCTTCGTAAGGGTCTCGACGGCGTGCGCGGCCGCGGCTTCGTCGATGTCGTTGACGACGACGGCCGCGCCGGCCTGTGCGAGTGCGGCGGCATAGGCAAGGCCCAGGCCGCGGCCGGAACCGGTCACAACGGCGACCTTGCCGTGCAGATCGACGGCGGAGGCGGAGGAGTCCAGCACTGAACAGATCCCTTCAACGGACATCAACTGACTTCGACCGGCTTCAACCGGCTTCGACTTGCCTCGACTGGCTTCAGCAACAAGGGAGTTCACAGACACGGCGGGTCACGGAGAACCGGGGTTCCAGTCGCCCGCCGCCACGGAAAGGAAGCTAGGACAAACAATTGTTGACGTCAATGGTTGTCCTCGACATCGATGCTGCGGCATCCTGAGCACGCCCGTTCAACGCCACGACGCGGCCCCGCTCACGGGGCACCGACCAGGGAGAGCGCCACCATGACCGCCCGGAGAACACCCGCCGCCGCACCGGCCGAGCCCGTCGACGCGCGCGAGCCGTGGATGCGCGGCCTGCACTCCGACACCGGATACCTGCTCTACCGGATCGGCCTGCGCTCCGGACAGCTCTTCAACGCCGCCCTCCAGGAATCGGGACTGCGCCTGCGCCACTACGCGCTGCTGCGCTATCTGGCCACCGTGGAAGGCGCATCACAAAGAGAACTGAGCGACCGTCTCTCCTACGACCCCAGCGCCATCGTCGGCCTCGTCGACGACCTCGAACGCCTCGCCTTCGTCGCACGCCGCCCCGCCCCCGGCGACCGGCGCCGCCGCATCGTCGCCCTGACGGAGGGGGGCCGGACCTTCCTCCGCGACACCGACGAGACAAGCCGGGACGTCACCGAGGAGCTACTCCAGCCCCTGACCCCGGACGAACGCGAGACGCTGCACACCCTGCTGTCGCGCGTCGCCCACCCCGAGGGCACCTGACAGGCCCACACCGACCACCCACCACACCGGCCCCAGCACCTACCGCCGCCGCGACGGTTACCCGTCGCTCGCAGTGGGTAGCCGTTTGATGACCATGCGTAGCAATCGGGACGGACGCGGACACGTGGGCGCTGTGTGCAGCAAAGGGGCGGGGAGGGCGGATGACAGCCGCAGGCCGGCCGGGACGGACGCGAGGGCCGCCACGCCGTGCGTGGCGGCCCTCGTCCGTGCACTGCGCCCGGGTCTGATCGTTTCTGCGTTACCGGGCTGTGGTGGGGCGGGTGGGACTCGAACCCACGGCCGACGGATTATGAGTCCGCTGCTCTAACCGGCTGAGCTACCGCCCCCTCACGGCGCGCCGCGCACATTTGTGCGCGCCGTCTGCCGCAGCATAGCCGCTCATACGATCTGCTGCCCGTGTGGGCTGCCGCTGGGCTGCCTTTGGGCTGCCGTCGTACGGCCCTGCATGCCCAAGAGGACTTCGATCACGGGCGGTTCGGTTCCACGGCACGGGAAATCGGCTCTACGGACAAGAAAAAGGACCCCTTCCGGGGTCCTCGTTCTTTCTGCTCCCCCGACTGGACTCGAACCAGTAACCCTCCGGTTAACAGCCGAATGCTCTGCCAATTGAGCTACAGGGGACTGCGCTCCCCCGACTGGACTCGAACCAGTAACCTGCCGGTTAACAGCCGGCTGCTCTGCCAATTGAGCTACAGGGGATTGCTCTGTGTGCCTCGAATGCACCCTCGTCCGGGTCGCCGGACGGCGTGCGCTCGCTGCGACACATACATTAGCGCAAGCAGGGGGGTGCTCCGCCAATCGGTATCCCCTCGCGAGGCCCCGGGTGACCTCCGGCCCCGCAGGGTAGGCGGGCGGCACAGCCAGGCGGTCCGGTGCGTACCGGCACCGGACGGGATCGAGCGGCATCGGAGCGCGGCGTGCTTCGGCAGCGGCGCGGGGCCGACGAGAGGGAAGGTGGAGCGATGCGCTACCGGCTCACGTTCATCGCGGGACTGGCCATCGGATATGTGTTCGGCACGCGGGCCGGCCGGGAGCGGTACGAGCAGCTGCGCAAGGGCGCCCAGCGGATCGCGCAGAACCCCGCCGTCCGGAACACCGCCGAGTCCGCGGCGCTGAGCGGGCGCCAGGCCGCGACGCGGGCCTTCGGTACGGTTTCGGCCAAGGTGAGCGACCGGCTGCCGCACTCCGTCACCGACCGGGTCCGCTCACTGCGCTACCAGCGCAACAACAACGAGGACGAGTGGGGCACCAGCAACACGTGAGCGCGCCCTGACGCGCGCCATATGCCTCCCATGGGGCAAAATCTGGGGGCATGGGGATAGTCGCCGGGTTGGACAGTTCGTCCGCAAGCACACAGATCGTGGTCTGCGACGCGGATACGGGTGCCGTCATCAGGCGGGGGTATGCGCCACACCCTGTCGAGAAAGGGCCCGAGGCCGATCCGCAGGCGTGGCTGATGTCGCTGGGCGAGGCCGCCGGCCACGGGCTGCTGGAGGGCGTCCAGGCGATCGGGGTCTCGGCGCAGCAGCACGGGCTGGTGCCGCTGGATGCGGAGGGGAATCTCGTCCGGCCCGCGCTGGTCGGCAATGACCGGCGGGCGCAGAGCGCGGCCGCGGATCTGGTGGATGCCCTGGGCGGGCGCAGTGCGTGGGCGCAGGCCGTCGGGGCGGTGCCGCAGGCGGCGCATCCGGTGACCAAGCTGCGCTGGCTGGCCCGTACGGAGCCGGAGAACGCGGCGCGGACCGTGGAGGTCATGCAGCCGCACGACTGGCTGGCGTGGCAGCTGCTGGGGCGGCCCGCGCGGCGTACGACGGACCGGGGCGGGGCCTCGACGACGGGCTTCTGGTCGGCGGCGACCGAGTCGTACCGGCCGGATCTGATCGAGCTGGCGTTGGGCCATCAGGTGCGGCTGCCGGAGGTGCTGGGGCCGTCCGGCACGGCGGGATTCACGCCGGAGGGGCTGCTGATCTCGGCCGGTACGGGCGAGACGATGGCGGCCGCCTTCGGGCTGGGGGTCGGGGAGGGCGACGCGGTGGTGTCGCTGGGCGCCTCGGGGTCCGTGTTCGGGATCCATCACGAGGCGCTGGTGGACCCGACCGGGACGATCACCTCGTTCGCGGACGCCACCGGGCGGCATCTGCCCGTCGTGCACACGACCAATGCGGTGCGGGTGCTGCGGGGTGCGGCGGAGATGCTCGGGACGGATCTGGACGGGCTGTCCGAGCTGGCGCTGAAGTCGTCGCCCGGCGCGTACGGCCTGGTGATGCTGCCGTATCTGGAGGGCGAGCGGACGCCGCATCTGCCGCACACGGCCGGGTCGTTGCACGGGATTCGGCGGGAGAGCATGAAGCCGGAGCATCTGGCGCGGGCGGCCGTGGAGGGCATGCTGTGCGGGCTCGCGGATGCACTGGACGTGCTGCGCGGGCGGGGCATGGCGGTGCGCCGGGTGTTTCTGCTGGGCGCGGCGGCGGAACTGGGCGCGGTGCAGGCGGCGGCGCCCGGACTGTTCGGGGTGCAGGTCGTGGTGCCGCAGCCGGCCGAGTACGCGGCACTGGGCGCGGCGCGGCAGGCCGCCTGGGCCTGGGGCGTCGCCCACGGCACCCTCGCCCCCGCCGCCGGCGCGGAGGCCGCACCGGGCGGCGGATCCCCGTGGGTCGACCCGCCTCAGTGGCCGGCGGCCGCGAGCCAGGTCTTCGAGCCGGGCGACGGCCTGGCGGTCGGCCAGGCGGTGCGCCAGCAGTACGGTGCGGTACGGGACGAGGCCCATCCCGGGGCGTTCCAGCGGGGGGCGTGAGCGGGGCCATCCTGCCCTCGCCGTAGGGCAGTTGCGCGCAAACGCTCCTGGACGGCACCGCTAGGGTCGGGGCATGGACGCGTCAATGAGCTCTCTGATCGTTGCGGTGGTCGGCGTCCTTGGAACCCTGGTGTCCGGACTCCTCGCGCACCGCGGCGCGCTCCGCTCCAAGACCCTCGAGCTCCGGCACGCGGCTCAGGAGCGGCGGGACGAACGTCGGGCTCAGGAGCGCCGTGAGCTGACCGAGACGCGGCGTGCCTCGTACGCAAACCTCAACCAGAGCCTGCGGCACTTCCACGCGGCGCTGTTCCGCCGGTACCAGGATCTCGCCGCCGGACAGGCCGACGGAGATGCCTGCGGACAGCCGCCCCCCGAGGTGGACGACGCACGTCAGGCACTGCGCGACGTCTACGCCGAGGCGCAGATGGTGGCTTCCGACGAGGTCCTGAAGACCGGCGGCGGTGTGGTCCATCTGCTGTCCAGGATCCAGCGGATGCTCGACCCGCTGAGGCGCGAGCAGGGTGCCCGGGAAACCCTCCTGGAGGAGGCCAGGGACGGACTGGAACGCGCTTCGGAGGGTCTCTACGAGGTCCGGCAGACCATGCGGAAGGATCTCGGCATCACCGAGCTGCCCATCGCGAGACCGGACGGGTACGGCGTCCCGCGAGCCCATGGGAACGGCAGGTCACCGGCGTGATGGCGCCGGGGTCCGGACGAGTGGGTCCGCGGTCCCGTCGTACGGCCGCAGGCGGAACCGCGGACGTAGGCCTCCAGGTCCTGTCCGGGCGGCAGCGTGCCGTCGTGGTCGAGCACACCCGGGTCGTTACGGGGCGCGAAGGTGACCGCGCCCCTAGTCGAGGTAGCCGCGTAGCTGGTCGGCGAAGGCGTGGTCGCGCAGCTTGTTGAGGGTTTTGGATTCGATCTGGCGTATGCGTTCGCGGGTGACGCCGAAGATGCGGCCGATTTCCTCGAGGGTGCGGGGGCGGCCGTCGGCGAGGCCGTAGCGGAGCTGGACGACCTTGCGTTCGCGTTCGCCGAGGGTGGACAGGACGGCGTCGAGGTGTTCGCGGAGCAGGAGGAAGGCGGCGGATTCGACGGGGGAGGCGGCGTCGCCGTCCTCGATGAGGTCGCCCAGGGCGACGTCGTCCTCCTCGCCGACGGGGGCGTGCAGGGAGATGGGTTCCTGGGCCAGGCGCAGGACCTCGCTGACGCGTTCCTCGGTGAGGTCGAGGTGGGCGGCGACCTCTTGGGGGGTGGGTTCGTAGCCTCGCTCCTGGAGCATCCGGCGCTGGACGCGGACCACGCGGTTGATCAGCTCGACGACATGGACGGGGACGCGGATCGTGCGGGCCTGGTCGGCGAGGGCGCGGGACATGGCCTGGCGGATCCACCAGGTGGCGTAGGTGGAGAACTTGTAGCCGCGGGCGTAGTCGAATTTCTCGACGGCGCGGATGAGACCGAGGTTGCCCTCCTGGACGAGGTCGAGCATGGTCAGGCCGCGGCCCACGTAGCGCTTGGCGACGGAGACGACCAGGCGGAGGTTGGCCTCGATCAGGCGGCGTTTGGCGATCCGGCCCAGGACGACCAACCGGTCGAGGTCATGGGCGAGTTGGGAGTCCAGGTCGGGGGCGGTGATGAGCTTTTCCTCGGCGAAGAGTCCGGCCTCGACGCGGCGGGCAAGGTCGACCTCCTCGGCGGCGGTCAGCAGGGGGATCCGGCCGATCTCGCGGAGGTACTGGCGGAAGAGGTCGGAGGACGGGCCGCCCGTATCGGGGCGGGGCGCGGGGTTTGGGGACTCCCGGGGCTCCGGGGCGCTCTGCCCGGCGAGCGACTCTGTGGCGGGCGCCCCGGACTGCTGCGGCACGGTGACCGGCTCCGTGGCCGGTTCCGCGGGGGCCGGCGCGTCGGCGAGGGTCTGGGTCTGCACGGGGGCGACCTCCAGGGTGATCGCTGCGAGGGCGGCAGAAGGGCCGGGTACGGATGCGGCCGAGCCGCCGTCCGCCCCGTACGTCACGAGCGGATGTGCGGGGGATTCCGGATCAGGACAGCCGGACCCGCCGCGCTCCGAGGACTCAGGCACCGCTCCTCAGTGTGGAGTACGACACACTCCTGCCACGAGGGGCGTGCGTCCACTTTTTGAGTCCGGTCCGTGACCGGACGGCTACCGCGGGGTGTCACGGGGGCCCTAGGGGCGGGGGGAACAGATCCCCTAGGGGATGCGGGCGCCCCCTGTGGGGCCACAACGCAGGGTGACCGGGTGGTGTTCCCGAAGTGGCATTCCCCGTGTTCGCCGGGTGGTGTTCCCAGGGGCTGCGGGGTGCCTACAGGGCGGCGTAGCCGCGTTCGCGGAGGGACTGGCCGTATTGCTGGAGGACCCAGAGTTCGTTCTGGACGGCGGTGAGGTGTTCGGGGTCGGCGCGGGGGCCCAGGCGCTGGAGGGTGCCGCGGATTTCGGTGACGCGGTGGGTGACGGCGGCGAGGCGGACGGCGACCAACTGGACGCCGGCGTAGGCGTCGTCGGGGTCGCGGCGGGTGTGCAGGGGCTCCACGGCCAGTTCTCTGACCATGGCGCGGACCGTGTCGTCGGCGGCGGCGTCGATGACGCGGGTGAGGTAGTCGTGGTCGGCGGCCGTGGCGCCGCCCGCGTCCTCGATGCACTGGCGGACCGTGGCGTAGGGCGGGGCGGTGAACTCGTCGGTCCCGTAGGCGTCGAAGGCCGGGGAGACCAGGTCGGGGCGCTGGAGGGCGAGCTTGAGGAGTTCGCGTTCGACGCGGTGGGCGGGGCTGCGGAGGTTGAGGGCGGGGCCGCGGGGGCCGGGTGCGGGGCGCTCCGGCTCGGGGGCGGCGGCGGGACCGCCGCGTCGCTGCCCGCGGCCCTGGTCGCCGCCGTCGCGGCCGCGCTCACGGGCCCAGCGGGCGAGCTGGCCGACCCGGCGGACGACGAACTGGGTGTCCAGGATGCCGAGCATGCCGGCCAGCTGGACGGCGGATTCGTGCTGGATGGAGCTGTTCTTGATGTGGGCGACGATCGGGGCGGCTTCGTCGAGGGCGGCGGCGCGGCCGACGGTGGTGTCGAGGTTGTGGCGCGAGACGACGTGGCGCAGGGCGAACTCGAAGAGCGGGGTGCGGGTCTCGACGAGGTCGGCGACGGCCGGGTCGCCCTTGGCCAGGCGCAGGTCGCATGGGTCCATGCCGCCGGGGGTGATGGCGATGGAGGTCTCGGCGGCGAACTTCTGGTCGTCCTCGAAGGCGCGCAGGGCGGCCTTCTGGCCGGCGGCGTCGCCGTCGAAGGTGAAGATGACCTCCGCGTTGGCGTTGTCCATCAGGAGGCGGCGCAGGATCTTGATGTGGCCCTCGCCGAAGGAGGTGCCGCAGGTGGCGATGGCCGTCGTCACGCCCGCCAGGTGGCAGGCCATGACGTCGGTGTAGCCCTCGACGACGACCGCGCGGTTGGTCTTGGCGATCTCTTTCTTGGCGAGGTCGATGCCGTAAAGGACCTGGGACTTGCGGTAGAGGGGGGTCTCGGGGGTGTTGAGGTATTTGGGGCCGTTGTCGTCGTCGCGGAGCTTGCGGGCGCCGAATCCGACGACCTCGCCGGCGATATCGCGGATCGGCCACATCAGGCGGCCGCGGAAGCGGTCGATGGGGCCGCGGCGGCCCTCCTGGGAGAGGCCGGCGAGGACCAGTTCCTGGTCGCTGAAGCCGCGGCCGCGCAGGAAGCGGGTGAGGTGGTCCCAGCCGGCCGGGCTGTAGCCGACGGCGAAGTGCTGGGCGGCGGCCTGGTCGAAGCCGCGCTCGGCGAGGAATTTCCGGGCGATCTCGGCCTCGGGGCTGTCGAGCTGCTCGACGTAGAACTGGGCGGCGGCCTTGTGGGCCTCGACCAGGCGGGTGCGTTCGCCCTGCTGGCGGCCGGGGGTGTAGCCGCCCTCCTCGTAGCGCAGGGTGATGCCGGCCTGGGAGGCGAGCCGTTCGATGGTCTCGGCGAAGGAGAGGTGGTCGATCTTCATGATGAAGTCGACGGTGTCGCCGCCCTCCTGGCAGCCGAAGCAGTGGTAGAGGCCCTTGGCGGTGCTGACGTGGAAGGACGGGGACTTCTCGTCGTGGAAGGGGCACAGGCCCTTGAGGTTGCCGCCGCCGGCGTTGCGGAGCTGGAGGTACTCGGACACGACGGCGTCGATCGGGACCGCGTCCCGTACCGCCTTCACATCGTCATCGTTGATCCTGCCTGCCACGCGTGAAGTCTACGGTGGGGGTCGGACAGTCCCCGCCGCGCGGCCGTCCGGGCGGCGCGGCAGCGGTCCGGCGTCAGTGCGACATCAGCCCGATGAAGCGGTCCAGGCCGATGTTGCCGCCCGAGATGATCACGCCGATACGCGGTGGGAGCGGGGCGATGCGCCGGGCGAGGAGGGCGGCGAGCGCGGTGGCGCCGCTGGGCTCGGTGACGATCTTGAGTCGTTCGAAGGCCAGCTTCATGGCGGCGCGGATGTCGTCGTCGGAGACCAGGACGATCGCCTCGAGGAGCTTCTGGTTGATGGCGAAGGTCAGCTCGCCGGGGGTCTCGGCGGCCTGGCCGTCGGCGATGGTGCGCGGGACGGGGATGGCGACCCGGTGCCCGGCCGCCAGGGAGCGCAGGGTGTCGTCGCCCGCCTCCGGCTCGACGCCGATCATGCGGATGCCGGGTACCAGGGCCGTGGCGGCGGTGGCGGAGCCCGCCATCAGGCCGCCCCCGCCGACCGGCGTCAGCAGCGCGTCCAGCGGGCCGGTCTCCTCGATCAGCTCGAGGGCGGCGGTGCCCTGCCCGGCGATGATGTGCGGATGCTCGTACGGGGGGATCAGGGCCAGGCCGCGCTCCTCGGCCAGCCGCCCGCCGATCGCGACGCGGTCGCCGGTGTAGCGGTCGTAGGTGACGATCTCGGCGCCGTAGCCCGCGGTGGCGTCGAGCTTGGACTGCGGCGTGTCCTCGGGCATGACGATGACGGCGTGGCTGCCGAGCTCGCGGGCGGCGAGCGCGACGGCCTGGGCGTGGTTGCCGGAGGAGTACGCGGCGACCCCGCGGGCGAGCTGCTCCGGGGACAGCCGCGAGAGGGCGTGGTAGGCGCCGCGGAACTTGAACGCCCCGGCCCGCTGGAAGTTCTCGCACTTGAGGAAGACCTCGGCGCCGACCAGTGCGTCGAGGGTGCGGGAGCGCAGCACGGGCGTGCGGTGGGCGACGCCCGCCAGCCGCCCGGCGGCGTCCCGGACGTCGTCGAGGGTGACGGCCGGGACGCCGGTGCCGGTGGTACGGGCGCGACCGGTGGGGCTGTTGGTCTTCCGGGCTGTCATACGGGCACGCTACGGGAGCAGCGACTCCAGCGGTACCTCCGGATCCGCCAGGGTGTCGGGGTCCAACCGGTGCCCGGAGCGGATGAGTTGCTGGAGGGTTTCGGTGACGTCCCAGGTGTTGACGTTCATGCCCGCCAGGAGGCGGCCCTCGGCGAGCCACAAGGCGATGAACTCCCGCTTGGCGAGGTCGCCCCGGCACACCACCTGGTCGTAGCTGCCGGGCGGGGCGTAGCCGGAGTACTCCATGCCGAGGTCGTACTGGTCGGAGAAGAAGTACGGGATGCGGTCGTAGCTGACGTCCTGGCCGAGCATGGCGCGGGCGGCGGCCGGGCCGCCGCCCAGGGCGTTGGCCCAGTGTTCGACGCGGATCCGGCTGTCCAGGAGGGGGTGGTCGGCGGCCGCGACGTCGCCGGCGGCGTAGATGTGCGGGTCGGAGGTGCGCAGCGAGGCATCCACCGCGATGCCGCCGCCGTCGTAGCGGTCGACCAGGGCCAGGCCCGACTGTTCGGCGAGGGCGGTGCGCGGGGCGGCGCCGATCGCGGCGAGCACGTCGTGGGCGGGGTGTTCCTCGCCGTCGTCGGTGCGCACCGCGAGCACCATGCCGTCCTGGCCGACGATCTCGGTGAAGCGGGCGCCGAAGTGGAAGCGGACGCCGTGTTCGCGGTGGAGGTCGGTGAACAGGTCGCCGAGTTCGGGGCCGAGGACGCCGTGCAGCGGTGTCGGTGCGGGCTCCACGACGGTCACCTCGGCGCCGTAGGAGCGGGCCGCGGCGGCGACCTCCAGGCCGATCCAGCCGGCGCCCGCGATGACCAGGTGGCCGTTGTCGCGGCCCAGGGAGGCCAGCACGCCGCGCAGCCGTTCGGCGTGGGCGAGGCGGCGCAGGTGGTGCACGCCGGCGAGTCCGGTGCCGGGGATGTTGAGGCGGCGGGGTTCGGCACCGGTGGCCAGGAGGAGCTTGTCGTAGACGATCAGGGTGCCGTCGCCGAGGCGTACGGTCCTGGCCGCGGCGTCCAGGTGGACGGCGGGCTGGCCGAGGTGCAGTTCGATGTGGGCCCGGGCGTACCAGGCGGGTTCGTGGACGAAGACACTGTCCCGTTCCTCCCTGCCGAGCAGATACCCCTTGGAGAGCGGGGGGCGTTCGTAGGGGTGGTCGCGCTCGTCACAGATGAGGATCACCCGGCCGGTGAAGCCCTCCGAGCGGAGCGTCTCGGCGGCCTTCGCCCCGGCCAGGCCACCCCCGACGATGACGAACGTCTGGTGTGCGTCGACCACTTGCTTCCTCCTCGTTGCGGTGCCGTACGGCCGCGTCCGCGTCCGTGAACGCCCCGGTGCTGCCCCCGATTTCCGGTGTCCCCCATGGATGTGTCCGGCGTGGTCAGGGTTCCCCGTCGGGGTTCCCCGTCCGGTGTCCCCGTGCGAAACGGTCGTGTTCGAGCGTCCCGCACGGAGGGTGATGGGGGAAGGGGGAGTTCCTCCCCAGGGTCACCCTGGGTTGCCCTGAGTGTTACCAGGACGACGCGTGAGGCGGGCGTGAAGAGAGCGTGCGGAGGCGTCGGTGAGGGCCGCGATCTGGTCGATGACGGCGCGCATCCGGGCGGTGTCGTCCTCGGCGGTGTCGAACAGCGAACGGAACTGCGGATCAAGGCCGTCGGGGGCGCGGGCGAGCAGCGCCTCGGCCAGTTCGGCGATGACGACACGCTGGTCGGCGCGTACCGCTTCCTGGTCGGGACGCTGCATGACGTACCGGTCGGCGACGGCCTTCAAAACGGCGCATTCCAGCCGTGTTTCGGCCGGAACCACCAGGTGCGCGCCGTAGCGGGTGAGCCGTCCGGTGCCCCATGCGGTCCTGGTGGCGGCCTCTGCGGCCAGGCAGAAGCGGCCGATCAGCTGGCTGGTGGCGTCCTTGAGACGGGCCTGGGCCAGCGCGGATCCGTCGTAGCCGTGCGGCCACCACTCCTGCTCCAGGAGGCGGTCCAGGGCGGCGGCCAGCTCCGCGGGCTCGGCGCCGGGGGCGTAGCGCGCGGCGGCGACCGTGAAGATCTCGGCGCGTTCGGCGTCGGCGAGCAGGAGGTTGGGGTCGAGATGGCCGGCGTGCAGCCCGTCCTCGACGTCGTGCACCGAGTACGCCACGTCGTCGGACCAGTCCATGACCTGCGCCTCGAAGCTGCGCGCGGCGGCGGGCGCGCCTTGGCGGAACCAGTCGAAGACCGGCAGGTCGTCGGCGTAGACACCGAACTTCGGGGAGGCGGGGTCGGTGGGGTGCGCGCCGCGCGGCCAGGGGTATTTGGTGGCGGCGTCCAGGGCGGCGCGGGTGAGGTTGAGGCCGACGCTGAGGGCCGTGCCGTCCGGGGCGGGCACGAACCGCTTGGGTTCGAGGCGGGCCAGCAGCCGCAGCGACTGGGCGTTGCCCTCGAAGCCGCCGCAGGGTGCGGCCACTTGGTTGAGCGCCTGTTCGCCGTTGTGCCCGAAGGGCGGGTGGCCGAGGTCGTGCGCCAGGCAGGCGGCCTCGACGAGGTCCGGGTCGCAGCCCAGGGCGGCGCCCAGTTCGCGGCCCACCTGGGCGCACTCCAGGGAGTGGGTCAGCCGGGTGCGCGGGCTGGCGTCCCAGACGTGGGTGAGGGAGCCGGGGGTGACGACCTGGGTCTTGCCGGCCAGGCGGCGCAGCGCGGCGGAGTGCAGGACGCGGGCCCGGTCGCGTTGGAAGGCGGTGCGGCCGGGGCGTTTGTCGGGCTCGGCGACCCAGCGTTCGGCGTCCGCCTCGGTGTAGCCCAGGGTGCCGGAGGCCTGGCCGGTTGTCGATGGTGTGCCCGTCATACAGCGACGGTAGCCGCCTGGATGCCGTTGGGGCCGGATCCGGTACGCGTCAGGGGTGCCTGGTCGTGCGCCTGGTCGTAGCGGTGGAGTACGAGGCGGGCGAGGGCGGGGTGGTCGCCGAGGGGCGCGGCGGCGAGGTCGGGGGCGTGGGCGGCGCACTGGGCGGCGAAGCGGCCGGGGGCGGTGAAGCAGGAGGCGATGGCGATCCGGTCGTGGCCGCGGGCGGTGAGGAGTCGGACGGCCTCGGGGACGCCGGGTGTGGCCGCCGACGCATACGCGGGGAGTACGGGGACGCCGCCGAGGCGGGCCGAGAGAAGGCGGCCGATGCGGGCGGTGTCGGCGGCGGACCGGGCCGAACGGGAGCCGGCCGAGGCCAGGACGACGGCCGTGCGGTGGCGGGCGGGCGCCTGGGGGAAGCCGGCCTCCAGGAGACGGTCGTGCAGCGCCTCCGCCAGGAGGGGGTGCGGGCCCAGTGGCGCGGCGGTCCGCCCCGAGAGGTGCGGCGCGGCCGCCAGGGCGGCGGGCAGGTCGTGGGTGACGTGGTAGCCGTGGCCGAAGAGGAGCGGTACGAGGACGGCCTCGCCGCGCAGCTCCCGGAGGGTGTCGGCGAGCAGCGGCCGGTTCAGCTCGATATGGCCGAGCCGTATGTCCAGGCCGGGGCGGAGGGCGCGGACCCGGTCGAGGAGAGCGTGGACGGTGTGCAGGGCGCGCGGGTCGCGGCTGCCGTGGGCGACGGCGACCAAAGTGGGGGCGGCGTCGCCGGGGGCTGGCCTCGGGCGCCGGAAGCCGTGCAGCCGGACGCGGCTGAGCTGGCTGCTCAGCTGGGCGGTGATCTCGGTGGCGAGTCCGGGCGTGGCGGGGGTGAGGTCGACCGGGGCCGGGGCGGGCTGGGGCGATATCGACTCCGTCATGGCGGGAGCCTGGCAGCCGGTCGTTGCGGTTCCGTTTCCCCGCGGGGAAATCCGTGTGCCGTGCGGCCTCCGCACGGTGTCCTCCCCGTGGGAGGTGCCCGCCGCGCACCCGAAACACTTGTGAACCGCGCCCGTAACACCCGCGTACCACGCTGGCGCGTATGAACGCCCCGGTTGCCCCAGATGCCCCGACGGTCGACACGCACTGCCCGTACTGCGCTCTCCAATGCGGTATGGGGCTGCGGCCCACGGGGGTGGCCGCAGCCTCCCGCCTGGAGATCGTCGAGCGGACCGGCTTCCCGGTCAACCGGGGCGCGCTGTGCGGCAAGGGCCGTACGGCGCCCGAGCTGCTGGCCCCGGGGGTGCGGCTGACCGGCCCGCTGGTGCGCGACGCCGCCACCGGGGAGCTCGTCCCCGCCACCTGGGACGCGGCCCTGGACCGGGTTGCGGACGGGCTGCGGAGCGCAGGGGCGGAGCACGGCCGGGACGCGGTCGGGGTGTTCGGCGGCGGCGGGCTGACCAATGAGAAGGCCTACGCCCTGGGGAAGTTCGCGCGCGTCGCGCTCGGCACCTCGCAGATCGACTACAACGGCCGTTTCTGCATGTCATCGGCGGCGGCGGCGCACGGCAGGGCGTTCGGCCTGGACCGCGGGCTGCCGTTCCCGCTGGCCGATGTGGCCAAGACCGGCTGCGTCATCCTGGTCGGCTCCAACCTGGCCGAAACCATGCCGCCCGCGCTGCGCTATCTCACCGAGCTGAAGGAGAACGGCGGTCGGCTGATCGTCGTCGACCCGCGCCGCACCCGCACCGCCGAACAGGCCGATCTGCATCTCGCGCCCCGCCCCGGCACGGACCTCGCGCTGGCGCTGGGGCTGCTGCACCTGGTGGTGGCCGAGGGCCGTACGGACGAGGAGTTCATCGCGGAGCGCACCAGCGGCTGGGAGGAGGCGCGGGCGGCGGCGATGGCGCACTGGCCGGAAATGGTCGAGCGCATCACGGGCATCGCGGTGCCCCAGCTCCGCGAGGCCGTCCGGCTGTTCTGCGATGCCGACTCCTCGATGGTGCTGACGGCGCGCGGGCCCGAGCAGCAGGCGAAGGGCACCGACACCGTGGGCGCCTGGATCAATCTGTGCCTGGCCACCGGGCGGGCGGGCCGGGAACGGTCCGGCTACGGGTGCCTGACCGGCCAGGGCAACGGCCAAGGGGGCCGCGAGCACGGCCAGAAGGCCGATCAGCTGCCCGGCTACCGCAAACTCGACGACCCGGCGGCCCGCCGGCATGTGGCAGAGGTGTGGGACGTCGACCCCGACTCGCTGCCGGGTCCCGGCCGCAGTGCCTACGAGCTGCTGGACGCGCTGGGCGGCGATATCCGCGCGCTGCTGCTGATGGGCTCCAACCCGGTGGTCTCGGCGCCGCGGGCCGCCCATATCGAGGAGCGGATCCGGTCGCTGGACTTCCTGGCCGTCGCCGATGTGGTGCTGTCGGAGACGGCGGCCCTGGCGGACGTGGTGCTGCCGGTCGCCCAGTGGGCGGAGGAGACCGGGACCACGACCAACCTGGAGGGCAGGGTCCTGCTGCGCCGCCGCGCCCTGGACCCGCCGCCCGGCGTCCGTACGGACCTGGAGGTGATCGGCGGGCTGGCGGCGCGGCTGGGCCGGGAGAAGGGCTTCCCCACCGACCCGGAGGAGGTCTTCGACGAGTTGCGGCGGGCCTCGGCGGGCGGGCCGGCGGACTACTCCGGCATCACCTACCGGCGGATCGCGGCGGAGGACGGGGTGTTCTGGCCGTGCCCGGTGCGTCCGGAGGAGGGCGACCATCCCGGTACCCCCCGTCTCTTCCTGGACCGCTTCGCGACGCCCGACGGCCGGGCCCGGTTCGTCCCCGTCACCCACCGTCCGGCGGCCGAGGAGCCGGACGACGCGTACCCGGTGGTGCTGACGACCGGCCGGGTGCTGGCGCAGTACCAGTCGGGCGCACAGACCCGCCGGGTGGCCGAGCTGAACGCCGCCGAGCCGGGGCCGTTCGTCCAGCTCCACCCGCGGCTGGCGGAGCGGCTCGGCATCGCGGACGGCGAGCCGGTCGCGGTGGTCTCCCGGCGCGGCCGGGCGGTCGCCCCGGCGCGAGTGAGCGGCGCGATCCGCCCCGATACGGTCTTCATGCCGTTCCACTGGCCGGGGCCGGGCCGGGCCAACACCCTGACCAATCCGGCGCTCGATCCGACGTCGCGGATGCCGGAGTTCAAGGTGTGCGCGGTGCGGGTGGAGCGGGTGGAGCGGGCGGAGCGGGCGGAGCGGGCGGGCTGAGCTTTCCGTTCCGTTGGCTTTCGGTTCCGTAGGCTTCGGTTCGGTGCACCTGCACCGCCCGCCACCCGGGAGGAGAACCGAACATGCCGCACATACTCGTCGATTACGACGCGACGCTGCAGGAGTTCCTCGATCGTCGCCGCTTCGCACACGAACTGCATGCGCTGGCCGCGAAGACGGTCGACGGCATCACCGTCGAGAGCTGCAAGACCCGCTTCCGCTGCGTCGATGAGGTCGTCATCGCGCACGACGAGCCCCAACACGCCCTGATCCACGTGGACTTCGCGATCCTGCCGGGCCGTACGACGGAGACCAAGTCCGTACTGAGCCGGGCGGTCCTCGACCTGGTGAGCAGCCACACGGCGGCGGCGTCGGGCGTGACGGTCCACGCCTCCGTCGATGTCCGCGACCTCGACGGGTCGTACACCAAGCGGGAGGCGCCGGCGACCGGGCAGCGGTGAAGACGGCCGGGATCCTCATCCGCGGGATCGTCGAGTGCCCCCGCGTCGGACCGGGTTGAGCAGCGCGAAGACGCCGCAGGCCAGCACCGCCAGCAGCGCACCCGCCCGCAGCAGCGCCGGCACGCCGTAGGTGGTGGCGAGGGCCGCGACGACGTACGGGGTGAACATGCCGGTGTAGGCCAGTGTCCAGAACAGTGAGGTCATCCGGGCGAGTTGGGCCCGGGGGGCCAGGGCGGCGACCTCGGTGAGGCCGAAGCTCAGGGTCAGCCCGTAGCCGGCGCCGAGGACCGCGGCGGCGGCGAGTGCGAGCCAGGGCCGGCTCTGGGCGGCGGCGGGTGCGGCGAGGGCGAACCCGGCCGCGATCACCAGGAGCCCGGCGACTCCGGTGGCCGGCCGGTGCCGGGTGGCGAGGCGACGGGCCAGCGGCTGGACGGCCAGCCCGGCGCCGGGGACAACGGCGGTGGCAACTCCGGCGTAGACGGTCCGCCATCCGGCCAGGCCGCCGTCGACCAGGCCGGGAAGGGTGACGAACCCGATCGTGGGGGCCGCGAACACCCAGGGGGCGACCGGCAGCAGCGCCCGCCAGAAGCGGGCCCGCGGGAAGGGCCGGTCCGCCGCCGCGGAGCCCTCCCCCGCCGGCCGGGACCTCGTCGGCCGGGACTCCGGCGCACCGAACGCGGCGGCTCCCGCACCGGCCGCCAGTACGAGGTGCGGCAGATAGGCGGTCAGCGTCGGGTACGGCGCCCACTGGGCGATCAGGGAGGCGGCCAGTCCGCCCGAGGCGAAGCCCGCCGAGACGAACATCCCCGACCGTTTGGCGGCCGCGCCCGGCGAGGTGTCCGGGTCGTACGGAGGGGAGGACAGTTCCTTCACCCAGGCGCTGCCGGCGGCCAGCAGCGCACCCGCGCCGACGCCGGTCAGCAGGCGTCCTGGAAGCAGCCACCAGGTGGCGGCCGAGCCCGCCATCAGCAGACAGGTCGACAGCAGGCTGACGCCCAGGGCGATGAGCGCCACCGGGCGGCGGCCGTGCCGGTCGGCCAGCGGGCCGCCGGCCAGCAGCCCGGGGATCAGCCCGACGACGTACACCGCTATCAGCCCGGTCGCCGAGGACTCCGACAGACCCGCCTCGGTGCGGTAGGTGCCCAGCAGGGCGGAGAACTGGTTGGCGCTCCAGCCGGAGGCCAGCATCGTCCAGGCAACGCGCAGCCCGTAGCGGCGGTTCGGCGGGGAGGGGGCGGTGGCACGGACACCGGCGGCCGGCCCGGTGCTCGCGTGATGCTTCACTGTGGTGCTCATGGCGGCCAGTCTCGGCACCGGGGGCCGGGCGGCGCCTCCCGCGTTCACGATTCCTGAACGCCCGTACCGGCCGCCCCTGGGGCGCGGCGCCCTAGTACGCCGCAAGCTCCTTCAAATAGGCCGCCCGCGTCCCCTCGTCCAGGAACGACGCCTGGAACGAATTACGCGCAAGGGTCCGCAGCGTCTCGTCGTCGAGGCCGAGGGCGTCGCGTACCGCAGTGAAGTTGTCGTGTGCGTAGCCGCCGAAGTAAGCCGGGTCGTCGGAGTTGACGGTGACCAGCAGACCGGCGTCCAGCATGGCGGGGAGCGGGTGGTCGGCGAGGTCGTCGATGACGCGGAGCCGGACGTTGGACAGGGGGCAGACGGTGAGCGGGATCTGGTCCGCCACCAGGCGGGCGACCAGCCGCTCGTCCTCCAGGGAGCGCACGCCGTGGTCGATCCGGTCGACGCCGAGGATGTCCAGGGCCTCCCACACGTAGGAAGGGGGCCCCTCCTCCCCCGCGTGCGCCACGCACTTGAGCCCGGCCTCCCGCGCCAGCGCGTAGACCTCCTTGAACTTCGACGGCGGGTGCCCGACCTCGGCCGAATCCAGGCCGACGGCGGTGATCCGGTCGAGGTACGGGCGGGCCGCCTCGAAGGTCGCCAGGGCCGATTCGGCGCTCTCGTCGCGCAGGAAGCACATGATCAGGCGGGTGCTGATGCCGTACGTCTCCCGGGCGCCGTCCAGCGCGCGGGACAGCCCGCGGATGACCGTGCCGATCGGGACGCCGCGCGCGGTGTGCGCCTGCGGGTCGAAGAAGATCTCGGCGTGCCGTACGCCCTGCTCCCTGGCGCGCGCCAGATAGGCGTTCGTGAGGTCCGCGAAGTCGTCCTCAGTGCGCAGCACGGCCATCAGCGCGTAGTAGAGGTTGAGGAAGGACTGCAGGTCGGTGAAGGAGTAGGCGCGGCGCAGCTCGTCCTGGGTGGCGTACGGGAGGGTGACGCCGTTGCGCTCGGCGAGGGCGAAGGCCAGCTCCGGTTCCAGGGTGCCTTCGATGTGGAGATGCAGCTCCGCCTTGGGCAGCGGGGGCCTGGCAGCGGATGCGGCGGAGGGGGACGGGGAGGGAGGCACGCGGGTTACACCTGTTCTGCGGTACGGGAGGGATCGTCCAGGTTAGCGGGGTCTTGATCGTCGGCCGGGGCCCGGCCCGAGGCTCCCGGGCCGACCGGGTTGCGGGCCCGCTCGATGGCCGTGGCGCTCAGCCAGCACCCGCCCTCGATGAGGGTCCCGGTGGCGCGCAGCCGGGCGGCGAGAGGCTCGGCCGCCAGGTAGACCCAGGCCCGTACGGTGCTGCCGTCGGGGCGGACGGCCTCGGTGGCCACCCGCTCGTAGACGTTCTCCGGGTCGCCGGGGGCGTAGCCCTCGAGCCGGTCCAGCACCGCGCGGACCTCGTCGTAGTCGGCGTCGCGGGGCCGGACGAGGGTGCCGTGGACGACGGAGTCCGCGGGCCCGGCTATCGCGTACGGGTATCCGGGGCCGTCGTAGAGCAGCGCGCCGCCGATCCGGGCGGGTTCCTCGGTGACGGTCCGGCCGCGCAGGGTCCAGGTGTGGTTGGCCTCGCCGGGGCGCAGCGTTCCGTAGACGAAGAACGGCAGCCGCTCGGGGTGGGTGGTCATGGGCGGTGAGTCCTCTCCAGAGGTGCCGGGTGCCTTCTGAGCTGTGATGTTGTCCCCCAGTGCAACCTTGCCAGGCGGCCGGTGCAACCATCACCGGCCACCGGGCGTCGCAGCTTGCGACGACGATCACCAGCCGGAAATGGAAGCCGGTCACCACCGGGGACGGGGGCAGGGATGCGAAGACAGGGGCCGGGGCTTGCGTGGCGCATACGCGACGGTGCGCGCCGTATACGGCTGCCGCGGACCCGCCGCGGATGGCGCCGCACGTATCAGGTCGTGGTCGCCGTGACAGTGCTCGCCCTCGCGCCTGCGACCTGGATGAACGCCACGGCCGGCCCCCGTATCCGTACGGTCGCCGAGGCGCCCGTCGCGCCGGTTGCCGTGGTCTTCGGCGCGGGCCTGTGGAACGGCGCACCGTCCCCGTACCTCGCCCACCGCCTGGACGCGGCGGCCGAGCTCTACGACCGCGGCACGGTCCGCGCCATCCTGGTGACCGGCGACAACAGCAGCCATGACTACGACGAGCCGGACGCGATGCGCACCTATCTGGTGCGGCACGGCGTCCCGGCCCGGAAGATCGTCAGCGATTACGCGGGCTTCGACACCTGGGACTCGTGCAGCCGCGCGCACCGCATCTTCGGCGTGAACCGGGCGGTGCTGGTCAGCCAGGGCTTCCACATCCGGCGGGCGCTGGCGCTGTGCGAGGCGGCCGGGATCGATTCCTACGGGGTGGGGGTCGCCGCCAAGCACGATGTGACCTGGGCCTATGGCGGCGTACGGGAGATCTTCGCGGCGGGGAAGGCGGCGGCGGACGCGGCATTGCGGCCGGATCCGCGCTTCCTCGGGCCACGCGAGAAGGGGGTGGCGGAGGCCCTGCGGTAGGGCCTCCGCCGGTCCTCAGCTCTCCTGGGTGGCGCGGGCGTACAGGTCGAAGACGGCGTCGTCGAAGTACGGGCTGTAGGAGATCCGGTCGCTGTGCGGGCCGGTCGGGCCGCCGCCGTTGAGGCCGCCGATCAGGCCGATGACGCGGCCCGTCCGGGTGCGCTCGTTGTAGTCCGTCAGCCAGGGGCTGCCGGAGGTGCCGCCGTAGAACCCGCCGCATTCCATGCGCAGTTGGCGGGTTCCGGTCAGCCGCTTGGTGCGGGTGTCGCAGCGTACGGCCCGGTCCTGCGGGTCGTTGCGGACGCTGGGGTAGCCGATGACGGTGACCTGGTTGGTGTAACCGGGTGTGGCGGCAAGGGTGTTTCCGCCGGTGACCGATTCGAGCGTGCGGCCCTCGCTGTCCGGTGCGACGGTGGCAAAGGCGAAGTCGAGGTCGGCGCCGGCCCCGGTGGTGCCGCGGTCGTCGTAGGCGAAGGCCTCGCCGATCGCCCAGACGCCGTACGGCTGGGTGGTCGCGCCGGAACGGTACTGCGGGACGAAGGCGGCGCGCGTGCCGGGGTTGCAGTGCCCGGCGGTGAGAATCAGATTGCCCTGCGGGCTGTGCACCACGCTGGCGGTGCAGTGGTGCGTCTTCGCGTCACCGTCGACGGAGAACAGCACGCCGACCGACGGGATGCCGCCGAAGTGGCGTGCGGCGGGCGCGCGCCCGGACGTGACCGAAGGCCGGGTGGTGGCCCCGGCGGGCGGTAGGGGCGTGGTGCGGGGCCGGGCCGAGCCGGGTGCGTGTGCTATCGCCGCGGCCATCCGTTTCGGCGTCCAGTAGGCGGCGGCGTCCTTGCTGGTCCAGGTCGTACGGGGGGTCTCGTCGCGATCGCCGTCGGGCGCACCGGTGGTCCCGCCCTGGTCGCCGTCGAGCACCCCGAGGGTCCCGCCCTGATCGCCGTCGGCCCTCCCGACGGCCATGGCCACGCCGCCGACCGGTGCCGTCGCCAGGCCCAGCGTGACGCCGAGCGCCACCGCCGCCGCCCTCCCCCATCGCTGCCGCATCAGCTCGTCTCCTTCGCGACCCAGGCCAGGTAGTCGGCGCCGCCCCGGGTGATGGGGGTGGCGATGATCTCGGGTGTCTCGTAGTCGTGCGCGTCGCGGAGATAGGCCTCCAGCGCCTCGTACCGCGCGGCCGCCGTCTTGAACAGCACCTGCCACTCCTGGCTGGTCTCGACGGCGTTCTCCCACCG
Source organism: Streptomyces sp. NPDC048483 (assembly GCF_040651455.1). Taxonomy (NCBI): domain Bacteria; kingdom Bacillati; phylum Actinomycetota; class Actinomycetes; order Kitasatosporales; family Streptomycetaceae; genus Streptomyces; species Streptomyces sp. NPDC048483. The sequence continues at coordinate 7,209 of NZ_JBEZJZ010000046.1, read as the reverse complement.
GAACACCGAGGTCACCGGCGCGCTGACCTGCGCACAGGCCGCGATCCTGCCCTCGATCGCGCCGTGCGCCAGCCGCTCGGCCTTGTCCTCGCTGTCGGTGGTCGTCATCACGGTCAGGTACTGCGCCGACTGCCCGCCCGGATCGGACAGTTCGGCTGCTGGGTACGGCTCGGGGTCGGCCACGGGTGCGCATCCTTCGCGGTGGGGAACACGGGCGGATCTCCGTCGGCATACGGGGCGATCGCCTCGCATCGTACGCACCGTGATCATCATCCTGGCCGTGACGGGCCACCCCAGGCGCGCATACACCCGGACGCCCCCTTTCCTCCGCAGACACCCCGCCTTATACCGGAACGCCCAGGTTGCGGCACCCCGTGCAGCGGCAAGGATGGAAGGGGAATCCCGCCGCCGGTCCGCACGGAAAGGCCCGCACCATGAATGACCTGAATACCCTCGTCCGTGATCAGATCGACGACGCCAGAGCCTCCGCGCACGGCCGCAGCGCCCATCTCTTTCTGCACGACGGCCCGCTGCGGCAGACCGTGATCGCCCTGATCGCCGGGGCCTCGCTGGACGAGCACAACACTCCGCCGGCGGCGAGCCTGCAGGTACTGAAGGGGCGGGTCCGGCTGACCCGGGCGCGCGGGAACCAGGAACTGAAGGCCGGTCAGGTCGCCGCGATCTCGCACGAGCGGCACGGACTGCTGGCCCTGGAGGACTCGGCGGTGCTGCTGACGGCAGTGATGACGGTGGCACCGCGGCCGCTGGGCCCGCCGCCACTGGTGGCGGCACGCGGCTGACCGCCCACGCGCCGCTCCCCCCACCCCTTGCCCCTTGCCCCTTCTCCAACTTTCCCACTCTTCACATTTTTCTGAATGTTCCGTATCATCGACAGCATGAGCCAGAAGCCGGGCACGCCGGACACCAAGGTGCAGCTGACCGGGGAGACGGAAACACTCCTCGCCACTCTCTACGGCCGCGCGGTCGACAGTCGCGCGAAGCAGCCGATACTCGGCGACACCATGGCCGCCGAGACCGTACGGCGGCTCGACTACGACTTCACCAAACTGCGCATGGGCCCCGGCGATGCGGCCGGAGTCGCCCTGCGGGCACGGCAGTTGGACGTCTGGACGGCGCGCTTCCTCGCCGCGCACAAGGAGGCCGTGGTGGTGCATCTGGGCTGTGGCCTCGACACCCGCGTTCACCGCCTCGACCCCGCCGCCGGGGTGCACTGGTACGACATCGACTACCCCGAAGTCATCGCACTGCGCCGGAAGCTGTATCCGGAGCGCGAGGGCTACACCACCCTCGCGTCCTCCGTCACCGACCCCGCCTGGACGGCGCAGCTGCCCTCCGACCTGCCGACGATCATCGTCGCCGAGGGCCTGCTGATGTATCTGACCGAGGAGGACGGCACGGCCCTGCTGCGGCGGCTGATGGGCCACGCGCCGAGCGGTGAGCTGGCCTTCGACGCCTTCAGCAGGTTCGCCATCCGCACGCAACGGATCAACCGCATCGTCGTGGACGCCGGCGCGACGCTCCACTGGGGCACGGATGCCGCGGGCATAGCGGCGCTGAACCCGAAGCTGGAGATCGTCGAGAACATCAGCGCTCTGGAGATACCCGGCATGGAGAAGCTGCCGGCGGCCCACTGGGCGGCGGCGCGGGTGACGTCGCACATACCCGGAGTGCGGGACATGGCCCGGATGTACCACTGCCGCTTCTGAGCGCCGGCGACCGTCGGCAGCCGGGCGGGCGGCCGCTTCCCCGCCTCAGCCGGCCAGCCACTGGTCGAAGGCCAGCTTGCCAAGCAGCCCGATGACCACGACCACCAGCACCCCACGGACGAAGCCGGCACCGCGCTTGAGGGCCATCCGGGCCCCGATCAGACCGCCCGTGAGATTGAACAGCGCCAGCAGCGCGCCGAGTTGCCACAGCACGGTGCCCTGGATCGCGAACATCGTCAGCGCGCCGATATTGGTGCAGACATTGACGACCTTGGACATGGCGGACGAGGTGACCAGATCCATGTGCAGGATCGCGGCGAGCGCGACGATCAGGAAGGCACCGGTGCCGGGCCCGATCAGCCCGTCGTAGAAGCCGATGCCCAGCCCCGCGACGAGAAGAGCCGCCAACACCCGCTGGCGGGTGACCGGTTCGGAGGGCGCGGGGGCGGTGCCGAAGGCGGGCCGGAAGAGGATGAAGGCGAGCACCGCAAGGAGTACGGCCATGATCAGCGGCCGCAGGACCGCACTGTTGATACCCGCCGCGAAGAACGCCCCGCCGAGCGATCCGGCAAGCGCGGCAAGACCGATACGCAGCGCCATCCGTACATCGAGCGGCGTCTTGCGGACGTAGGTGACGGCGGCCGCGGTGGTGCCGACGATGGCCGTGGACTTGTTGGTGCCGAGGACGTAGGCGGCGGGCGTATGCGGCAGCCCGACCAGCAGGGCGGGCAGAAGCAGGAGCCCGCCGCCGCCCACCACGGCGTCGATCCAGCCGGCGGCGAGGGCGGTGAGGCAGAGGAGGGTCAGGGTAAGGAGTGATATGTCATGGGGCACCGGTTGATCCTACGAACAGGCGGCGCAGCCCCTTTCCCTCGCTCCGGCGGTCTGATGTCAACGGACAACAGGCGCTGCGTGCGTGCATGCGGGGACAGGAGGTCGGCGCGAGGCCGTCTGCCCCGCCCAAGGCAACGGGGAGCGGAATAACTTCACCGGCTTCTCGGCGAAGTGGCGTGTCCAAGCACATGACATGGCAGATTTCGCACGCCCCAGATGGACAGCCACTTCCAGGAGCCGGTCGGGGACAGGTAGAAATTCCACGAGAGTTGGCGACAGGATTGCGTTGTGGAGCGGTCGAGAACACGGGGCGAGAGCCATGCGGCATGATGCCCCCGTGAAATACCTACGGGGCGGCGCAAAGGGGGGGCGAGAGGATGTCCCGGCTCAAGGCCGCCTGAAGACGAAAGGTCCGTATGCCGCAGCCCAACCAGCCCGAGTCGGAACGCCCGGTTCCCACCAACGCAGAAGAAGCGCTGGCAATAGGCCGTGCCCGCTTTGAGGCCCTCTGTGACGACGGCACCCCCGCTCCCCTTTACGTCCAGGAATTCGATATCGGCTACCTCATCTACGCCGTATTCCCTCCGCCCGCCGCCCCCGACGACCTTCCCTCCTTCGGCGGCAGTCATCTGGTCATCTCCAAAGCGGACGGCGCTCTCTCCTACGTGCCCAACTATCCTCCCGAGTCAGCGATAGAGCTGTACCGCGAGCGCCACCAGCCCCATCCCTAGGCTCCATCGACTCCGTCCGCAAGCATCGGTCCAGCCCTTTGGACTGGTAGGAACCCCCGATGCATGGGTGTTTCGCCGACGATGTGGCGTTGCCCGAGATCAGCGCACTCCCTTGAGTCAGTGAATAGGCCGGCGTCTTCGGCTCCTTGGCTTTAACCATTACGTATTCCACCTTTCCTTCGCCCAGAGCTCTTGCGAGATCTCTTGCGAGTTCCAACTCTTCGCCACCGGGCCCGTCGGGGTCTCTTAGGCCCGGGCTTTCATGAGACTCGAGATGAATATGCCGGATACACTATAGAGCGATTCGAACTCCCGAAGAAGGACTTCGATATCGACAACCCCAAATAAGCGCTCTCGCATCGACCAGAGGAGCAATTCAAGGTGCCTCTTGCCGTTTCCCGGCACGCGTTCCCCACCGCGAGTATCGCGCGCGGCATCGAGGCTCTCAGCGATGACGTGAGAGAATCGATGGAAAATCTGGAAGAGTCGCCGCACACGTTCAACATCACATTGGGAACGGCTCTGATGACGGCCCGGGCGCGACTCGCCCTGAATCCCAGAGGAAACGAGCTCGAGACGTGGGAAGCATTCGTCTCGGCAATGCAGGTCGCGTCGGCGCTCTTCACCTCAGCGACCGCAACCCAGGGCACGGTTCATTGCCGCATCGCGGATGAGATGAGGACGATCCCGGCCACCGGCCCACAGCATTACGCAGACGCCGGCAACTGGATCACCGCCTTCTGGCTCGCCCTCATCTGCCGCGAACAAGATCGCATGACTCAGCTGTGCAATGTCCCCATCTCACTGCTACGCGCCTCCGGCGCGGTCTACGACGAATATGTGTACGCGTGGGTAGATACCCTGCAAACCTTCTGGCTGGAAGGCCCAGATTTGGGCGACAAACTGATCGCCGCGATGGACGGCACGGCGACCGAGGCACTGCAGGTCGCCAGCAGCGAACTGGTGCTGAATATCCTTTACCCGCCGATCAATCTGTTCTACTGGTTTCTCCGCCAAGACCACGAAGGCTTCAACACCGAACTGGCCAAGGCACTGCAGTGGCACAAGGAATACTGGACCGATGACGAGGAACGCACAACCGAAACCGAAGGCCTCGTCGCGCTCGGACCGCTGGCCATCGCCAGCCTCGCCTACGACAATGGCTTCCCCATCGAGGTCGAATCCGAATACCTCCCCAAGAGCCTGCTGAACCGTGGCTGGCTGGGCGAGTTCGACACGTGAGTCACCGCTGCATCAGCGGTGGCTGGTTGTCGAGCACACCAGGTTGACACGTCACCTTGCGGAGAGGGCCGACCGACCAGAGGCTCCGCGCAAAGGGACACCCGTCGGTTCCGAGGACGGCTTCGGCGCATGGAATCGACCCCCAATCCAGCTCACCAACCACCAAGCAGCGAGAGCGACTCCACGGCGCCCAACAGCCCCACCGCGCCCGCCGCCTCCGTGTAAGCGCTTGCCCTCGTTCGCAGCCGATACGCCCTGCCCAAGCTGGTCGACGGCGCCCCACCCTCATGCATGTCCGCCGGGCGGCCGGAGCAACTGCGCGTCTTGCCAGGGCGAGCCTGCGGCGGCTGACTGGCGGAGAGCCCGCACCGGGGACTGGCGGCGGTCGCGGCCCGGCAACGGGGCGACCACCGGACAGATCGCCCTGGCCTGGCTGCTGGATCGCTGCCCCGTCCTGCTGCCCACCCTGGTACGGGTTTGCTCACCCACCCGGACGCGAACCTCTACGCAGCTTGGATCGCGCTCACGGAGGACGACATGGCGCTGCTCAGCGCAGCCGGCCGACGTCATCGCCTACGGCGCGGCCTGCGGCTCGGGGGACATGTGGCCCGTCGGGGCCCGGTCCGGGGCGGGCGGGGCGGCCGGGGCCACCGTCAAGGAGAGCAGGGTGGCGGTGAGCGCGCTCGCGCCCGCCAGGCAGGCGCCGAGCTGACGGCGGGCCCGGAGGGTGACGGCCGGGAGGGTCTGCGGTTTGCGGTGTCGGGCCATGCAAGTCACCAAGTCCTGGGAGCTAAGAGCGAGTTCAGGAGGGGGAGTTCCGAAGGGGGGAGTTCGGCAGGGGGAGTTCAGAAGGTGAAGCGCTCCGCGTGGATGCGGGAGGCCGGGACGCCCGCCTGTTGCAGTGCGGTGGTTGCGGCCCTGGTCATGCCGGGCGGGCCGCACAGGTACACATCGTGGTCGGGCAGGTCGGGGACGAGGTTGCACAGGGCGCGCGGGACCAGCGGGTCGAAGGGGTCGCCGGACGGGCCGAGGAGGTAGTGGAGGGCGGCGCCGCGCGCCTGGGCGATGGCCTCCAGTTCGTCGCGGAGGACCAACTGGGCGGTGCTGCCCGCCCGGTAGAGGAGGGTGAGGTCGCCGGGGCCGCCGGGGAGGGTTTCGAAGAGGGCGCGCAGCGGGGTGATGCCGACGCCGCCGGCGAGCAGCAGGACCTTGCGGCGGATGCGCCGGTGGGCGGTCAGGGCGCCGAACGGGCCGGTGGCCAGCACCCGTACGCCGGGGCGCAGTCGGCGGATGCGGCGGGTGTGGTCGCCGCATGCCTTGACGGTGATACGGAGGGTGTCGTTCCGGGGCGGGGCGGAGAGCGAGAAGGGCAGCGCCGTACACCACAGGCGCCGGTCCAGGAAGCGCCAGCGGAAGAACTGCCCCGGCTCGGCACGCAGCGCGTCCAGGGCCAGCCCCTGCAGGACGACCGAGACGACGTCGGGCCCCTCGCTGCGGACCTCAATGATGCGCAGGCTGTGGCGGAGCGCCTGGCGTACGGGGACGATCAGCCGGTACCAGATCAGCAGGACGCCGACGGTGGTGTGCAGCATCGTCCACAGCCAGGCGGCGAGCGGCCCGCCGGCCAGGTCGGGGCCGGAGAGCTGGTGGCCGAAGGCGAGGGCGGCGCCGAGGTAGGTCAGCAGGTGGAGGGCGCGCCAGGTCTCGTGGCGGAGGCGGCGGCGTACGGCGCGGGCGGAGGCGACGCCGACGGCGGCCAGCACGGCCGTACCGGCGGCGGCCGCCCCCAGGGCCGGGTAACCCAGCAGGCCAAGGGCGGCGGTGAGCAGATCGATGCCGGTGGCGGCGGTGTAGGCGCAGAGCGCGAGGGCGGCGTGGGCCAGGCACAGGGTGAGGACATAGCGGCCGCCCAGGGCATGCCAACGGGCCAGCCGATCGGCACCGATGCCGTGCTCGAGGGCGGGTACGCGGGCCATCAGCAGCAGCATGACGAGGATGCCGTACGCGGCGAGCAGGCCGCTGAGGTGCGCGAAGGTGGCGAAGAGCGCGTCGAGGCGGAGGGAGGGCGCGGCCTGCGCCAGCCAGAGGGCGACGACCGTCCCGGCGCCGGCGGCCAGCCCGGTGCGCAGGGCGCGCGGCGAGGTGCGCAGGGGCGGCGCGGTCCGGGGCGCCCGGGTGGGGCGGGGCGGTACGGCCTGCGGGGTGAGCCGCGAGTAGAGGGGGTGGACGGGGATCGGGTGCGCACGGTCGGGCTGGCTGGTCACGCGCCGAAACTACGGCCGCGCGGGGCGCCGAAACAGCAGGTCAGGGCCTAATTCCCGATCCTTAAGGCGGCCTTGAGGAACGGCTGAACGCGAGTTAAGAACGGCGGGACGCGGGAGAGCGAGGGGGGATGCGGCGCCTCTCACCGCCGGAGCGGCACCCTGCATACGAGGGCGGACGGGGCGGGAGGCACGGCACGTCTGCCGTGGTCGCGCGGATTCCCGTCGGGAGGCGCCGCGCCGGGTCACTGAGCGCTCAGTGACCCGGGGCCTTCGGGGTCGCGGTCGTCGTCGAGTACGGGGGCTGGGCAGAGCCGTGCGCCCCGGCTCTCCGCGACCCGGTGCGTTGCGGTGAGCGCCTCGGTCAACTCAACTGCCAGGAGCTGGAGTTCGCCGGACGTCCACTTCCGCTCC